>JBJTBO010000397.1:0-8365 GCA_046091445.1 Planctomycetaceae bacterium
GCAAGCAGTCGGACGGCAAGCAGTCGGACGGCAAGCAGTCGGACGGCAAGCAGTCGGACGGCAAGCAGTCGGACGGCAAGCAGTCGGATGGCAAGCAGTCGGATGCGGCACCCTCGGATGGCGAGGGCGAATCGGATGGCGATGACGAGGCCTCTCGTGCCCGACGTACGGCACGTCGGCTGGCGGCGGCCGAGCAGCGGATGCGTCAGGCACAGGCGCGGCTCGCCGACGCCCGTCGGGCCGACGCGCGTGAGGAGCAGGAGCGGGCGATCGAGGAGCTCGAGAATGCGCGGGCGGAACTCCAGGAAATCCTCCGGCAGCTGCGGGAGCAGGAGGTCGAGAGGCTTCTCGTCAGGCTCGAGGCGCGGGTGCGGGACAAGCAGCGCATCGAGAAGGGCCTGGTCACGGAAACCCGCAGGCTCGCCGTGGACCCGCGGCCACCGACCGATCGGTCGCGGCAACTGGAGGCCGGCCGTCTCGGCCGGGAGCAGGCCGAGGTCGGCACGGCCGCGACTCGGGCGCTGGCCGTGGTGCGTGACGACGGCACCGCGGTCGCCGTCCCCCAGGCGCTCGAACAGGTGCGCGACGACGCGGAGCAGGCTGCCTCGCGCCTCGCCCGTGGTGACACGGGTGCCGCCACGACCGGCATCCAGGAGGACATCGTCGCCGGACTCGAGGAGCTGCTGGGCGCCCTCGAGCGGGCCCGCAGTGATCCGCAGGCCGCGCAGCAGGGCGGAGCAGGGGGGCGCGCGCCTGAGCCGGGGGATCAGCCGCTCGTGGACGCCCTCGCCGAACTCAAGATGCTCCGTTCGCTGCAGGTGCGCGTGAACACGCGCACCGGTCGGTTCGCCCGCCTGCTGGGCGACGGGATCGAGGAGGCGGAGGAACCGGAACTGCGCGAGGCGCTCGGTCGGCGAGCCGACCGGCAGCGGTCCATCGAGCAGGCGGCCCACGACATCGTCACGGGTCGGACGGAGTGAAATCCGCGGCCTGCCGCCGTGTCGTCCCGTGTCCTGCGCCCGACGGTCGCCGCGCGGTGCCGGCCGGGAGTATCATGGCGGAGGTGGCGCTCGTGTCGCCGTCCGCGGCGTCGGAGGGTCCGGCATGAAAAAGCGGTCGATGTCCCGCGGTGGCTGGAATCGCGAACAAAGCACGCTGTGGTCCGCCTCCCCGGTCGGGGCGTCGGGCGCATGGGTCGATGCTCCGCCATCCCGACCGCGCGTGATGAGTCGCGTGCGAGTGTGTCCCGGGATCGTCGCCGTGGGTCTCGTGCTCGCGTCGTGGCATCCCTGGTCGGCACGCGTGGCGGTGGCGGAGGATGGGGAGTTCCTCCGTGAGGCGACCTGGGCGATCCCGTCACCGGATGAGATCCGCTCGCGGACGCTCTCGTGGTTGGACGAGTCATCGGCGGGTGTCGATGAGACCGTCCTGCGGAAGGCGATCGCCGTCTGGAACGCCGGTGGTCCACCGGAGGATCCACTCGATGCGGTCGTGGAGACGATCGCGCTGGTCGAGGCGCGCACCGCCGCGGTCAGGAACGATCCGCCCGGGCAGGCGGAGGGAGCGCTCGCATGGCTCGACGAGCCCGTGGTCACGGCGTTCCATCGCGACGCCGTCAAGCTCTGGCTGGGGCGGGATCTCGTGCGGCGGCGGCGGTTCGACGAGGCGGCGCCACTGCTGGCCGGGCTCGACGTCAAGTCGGCGATCGATCCAGCCGCGCTCCTCTTTCACCGTGCCGCGTGTGCGCACTGGCTCTTGGAGAGCGACACGGCGATCGAGTCGCTCGACCGGTTGCTCGAGAGGGCCGACTCCATTCCCGTGCGCTACGAGCGGCTCGCGCGGCTGATGCGGCAGGACATCACGGGCCTCGAGGAGGAGTCGCTCGCGCACGTCGCCCGCCGGATGCGCGACGTCACGCGGCGGCTCGACCTCGGCCGGGCCGGTCCCGCCACCCGCCGCGTGCAGGCCGGAGTCGTCGCGTCGCTGGATCGCCTCATCGAGCGAATCGAAGAGCAGAACCAGCAGAACCAGGAGGGGCAGGGGGGCGGCGGCGGTGGTGGCGGCAGCGGTGGCGGTGCGGCGCGACCGATGGACGACAGCCGGATCGCCGGTGGCCGCGGTGCGGGCGAGGTGCAGCGCCGCGATCTGGGCGATGACGATGCGTGGGGCGCGCTGCCTCCCCACGCCCGCGAGGCGGCCCTTCAGCAGATCGGGCGGGAGTTTCCGCCGCACTACCGCGACGTCATCGAACGCTACTTCAAGCGGCTTGCCGCGGGCGCAGAGGACCGCTGATCGATGGCAGACGCGGGTGCATCGTGCCGGACCGCGTTCCGGCGTCGCGTCGCCCTGGCCGTGCGCAGCATCGCGATGCTCGTCGTCGCGTCCCCGTGCACACTGGCCGACGGGCCCTGGCGCACCGTGACGATCGAGCGGGCCTCGGGCGGGCCGGTCACCGGGGCACTGCTCCGGATCGATGACGCATCGGTGCAGATCGAGGTCGATGGACGGCTGGACACGCTGCCGGTGGAAACCGTCCGCACGGTCATCTTTCCGGACCCCGCCGTCGGCGACACCCGCGACGCGGCCGTCGCCGTGACGCTGCTCGACGGGTCACGGCTCACGGGAGACCGGTTCGTCTGGACCGGAGAGACCGCCGCGATCACGCGGGGCGGCGAGGATGCGGTGCTGCCCGCCGAGCGCCTGCGCATGGTCGCCTGGCCGGCTCCCGCGGCCGGCGCCGCCGCGCCGTGGCTGGCCCTGCTGCCCGAACCCGCCGACAGTGACGTGGTCGTCGTGGGCGCCGGCGACACCTACGACTGCGTGGCGTGTGCCCTCACGGGCGTGACGGCCGACGCGGTCACGGTCGTGCTCGTCGGGGAGACGATCCCGGTGCGACGCGACAAGGTGGTCGGCCTCCGCTGGCTGCGGGACGCGACGCCGCCGCGGGGGATTCGGGTCGCCGTCGCCGGAGGCACGATGCAGGCGGCCACGGTCACGTGGTCACCCGAGGGACTCGTCATCGACGACGCGATCCGGATGCCGGCGGCATGGCTCCGCGGGCTCGATTATGCCTCCGGTCGCACCGTGTCGCTGGTCGGTCTCGAGCCCGAGCGCGTGGATGTGGAGCCGTTCTTCGGCGGCCTCGCCGACGTGGCCGGCCTCGCCTCCTTCTTCGCGCCGCGCGTCGTGCCCGGGGACGCGGCGGCGGGCGGACTCGTGGTGCGTCCCCGGACTCGGGCGGTCTGGCGTGTGCCGGAGGACGCCCGGCGGTTTCGCGCCACGGCGGTGCCGGCCGCTCCGGGAGCGGGGGACGCGCTCCGCGATGTCGGTGTGATGACGATCGCGCTCGACGGTCGCGCGGTGCTGCACGAGCCGGTGCTCGTTCGGACCGGACGCGATGCGGGTGCGGTGCCGGCGGGATCGATCGACATCGACGTCTCGACGGCCCGGCATCTCGAGATTCTCGTCGACTTTCCCGACGCGGGGGGCATGGGAGGGCCGGTGCTGCTCCGCAGTCCGGCGTTCGAGAAATGACGACCGCACGGATGCTGCGGGCGGTGGTCGCGCTCACGTCGGTGTGCCTGCTCGTCACCCTCGACGGCGGAGCCCTGTACGGGGTGGATGCCGTCGATCGTGACGTGCTCACGGCCGAGGCGCGGCGGGTCGCGAGCATCCGACGTGCCTCGGCCACGGCGGTCGCGATTTTCGCCGGCGAGGCCGGCGGCGGCTCGGGCGTGCTCGTGCGGCCGGACGGCTATGCGCTCACGAATTTCCACGTCGTGCAGCCGGCCGGGCCGGCGATGCGCTGCGGACTCGACGATGGGCGGCTGTACGACGCGGTCCTTGTCGGCCTCGACCCGACGGGGGACGTCGCGCTCATCAAGCTGCTCGGCCGCGACGACTTCCCCACGGCGGAGTTCGGCGACAGTGATCTCGTGCAGCCGGGTGACTTCTGCTTCGCCGCGGGCAATCCCTTCCTCCTGGCCACCGATCTGCGTCCCTCCATCAGCGCGGGGATCGTGTCGGGCGTCCACCGCTACCAGTTTCCCGCGGGCACCATCCTCGAGTACACCGACTGCCTGCAGGTGGACGCGGCCATCAATCCCGGCAACTCGGGGGGCGGGCTCTTCGACGCCGATGGCCGGCTGATCGGTGTGAACGGGCGGGCGTCGTTCGAGAAGCGCGGCCGCGTGAACGTCGGCGTGGGCTACGCGATTTCCGCGAGACAGCTGCGGCAGTTTCTCGGGAGCCTGCGGGGTGGTCGGCTCGTGGACCATGCCACGCTCGGGGCGACGGTGGCGTCGAGCGCCGACGGACGGGTCGTCGTGTCGGACATCCTCGAGTCGTCCGACGCGTGGCGCCGCGGGCTGCGGTACGACGACGAGGTGGTCTCCCTTGCGGGGCGGCCGGTACGCACCGTGAACGCCTTCAAGAATGTGCTCGGCACGCTTCCGGCCGGCTGGCAGGTGCCGCTCGTCTACCGTCGTGGCACGGAGCGTGCCGAGGTTCTCGTCCGTCTGGCGCCGCTCCATGCACCGGCCGAACTCGCGGCGATCGTCGCCGGCGATCGTCGGCCCGATCGAGGTCCGGGTCGGCCCGCGCCCGATGACGTGCCCGGCCGGCCGGAGACGATGCGGCCCCCCCCCGAGGACATGGCGGCCGCGGTGCGGGCCGTCCACGATCCCCGGCCGGGATTCACGAATCATCACTTCAACGTCGTCGAGCGGGACCGCGTGGCCGCGGCCATCGCGGCCGCACGCCGCCCGCCGGCGGGGCCGTGGCGGGTCGGTGGCACGCTTGCCGAGTCGGGCGACTTCCGCACCGAGGTGGATGACACGGTGGTCTCGATCGAACTGCCGACCGGCCGGTCGACGCTCGACCCACGTGGGGACCTCGACGCCGCCGCCGATCCTCCCGGGAGCGGCGGGCTGCTCGCGGCGCTCGCGCTCTGGCGGAGGCTCTCGACCGGGGGACCCGCCGACCTCGGCTCCACCACCTACTGGGGCACGGCGCCGCTGTACGGCAGCCCGCTCGCGCCGGCGGACGAGACGGCGACGGCGTCGCCGCCGCTCCTCGATGTCCTCGAGTCGGCCGTGGCGGGTGTGGTGGCGCGGTTTTTCGTCGACGACGGAGGCGCCGTCGTCGGCATCGATCTCTGGCTCGACGCGGATGCGGACCCCTGCGAGGTGCGTCTCGCGCCGCCGGCCGATGACGGGCTGCCGCGCGCGATCGTCGTGCGGCGCGGCACCACCCCCTTCGCCACGTTTCTCGTCACGCCGGACGGGGAGGGGCGATGATGGTCATGCGCTGTGCCCTCCGGATGCCCGCGGGTTGGACCGCGGTGTTCGCGACCGTCTCCCTCACCCTCGCCGTATGCCGGGCGGATGACGCGGACGGCGTTCCGCAGCCGCAGGCGGCGATCGCCCGGGCCGCGCGGGCGGTCGTCAAGGTCTACGGCAGCGGCGGCGTGCGTGGACTGGAGGGATACCAGTCGGGGATTCTCGTCTCGCCGGAGGGACGCATCCTCACGGCGATGAGCACGGTCCTCGACTCGGCCGATGTCGAATGCGTGCTCGACGACGGCACTCGGCACCGCGCCACGCTGCTCGGCGCGGATCCGCGGCGCGAGCTCGCTCTCCTGGCGATCGACGCGACCGGTCTGCCCTCGTTCGCGCTCGAGCCGGCGGACGCCGTGCCGGTGGGCACCCGCGTGATCGCCCTGTCGAACCTCTTCGCCGTCGCCGTCGGGGACGAGCGTGTCAGTGCGCAGCGTGGCGTCGTCTCGGCCATCGTGCCGCTGCAGGCGCGGCGCGGTGCCGCCGAGGCGCCGTATGCCGGCGACGTCTACGTGCTCGACTGCACGACGAACAACCCCGGATCCGCCGGCGGCGCGCTGGTCGATTCGCGCGGCCGACTCGTCGGCATGCTCGGCAAGGAGCTGCGGTCCACGACGAGCGGCATCTGGCTGAGCTACGCGCTGCCCGCCGCCGAACTCGTGCGCGGTGTCGCCGCGATCGAGTCAGGGACCATCGATGCGGAGACGGTCGAGGACGCTCGGCCGTTCGATCCCGGGCGTGTCGGAGCGATCCTCGTGCCCGACCTGCTCGACCGCACGCCCCCGTTCGTGGAGGCGGTCGTGCGCGGGTCGTCGGCCGAGCGGGCCGGGCTCCGCCCTGACGATCTCGTGATCGCCGTCGCCGGGCGATCGGTCGGCACCCGGGGTGCACTCCAGCGCGAGCTCGGCCGGCTGCCGGCGGCGGAGCCGATGCGGCTCTCGGTCATCCGGGACGGTGCCATCGTCGAAATCGATCTCGGACCGAAGCCCCGTGTCGAGGAACGGCCGCGCAGGGAGGACGAGCGTTGACCCACGCACGTGCGATCGACCGATCGCGATCGCCCACACGGGACGAGGCGACCACGCTCCACCGGCACTGCGGGGGATCGGCCGCCCGGGCACGCGGCGTGCGGCGTGTCGCGACATGGTCGATCGCCGCACCGCTGATGGGCGCCCTCGCGGCGGGCTGCGCGGCGGCCCTGGCGGCGGCGGGTGACGGCGAACCGACCCGCGCTGAGGAAACCGCCTTTCGCGCGGCGGTGGGTCGCGTCGCCGCGGCGGTCGTGCGGCTCGAACCCATCGGTGGATCGGCTGCCGAACTCGGCGCCGGTGCGGAGGCCGTTCCCGGCGCCGGCCCCACCTCGGGGCTCGTCATCGATCCTGCCGGATGGATCGTGACCACCGCGTTCGGCGTCCCGGTCGACATGCAGCGCGTGGTGGTGGTGCGTCCCGACGGCGCACGGCTCGCCGCCCGCGTGGTCGGCCGCGATGCGGCCCGCGGCCTCGTGCTGCTCCGAACGGAGCCGCTGTCGGACGCGCCGTCGCTCGAGGCGGCGGCCCGCGACGGCATGGCTCCGGGGCAGTGGGCCCTCGGCATCGGCCGCGGCTGGACGCATGCGGCGCCCAACGTGACCGTCGGCATCGTCTCCGCCATCGACCGGGCCTGGGGCAGGGGGGTGCAGACGGATGCGGCCACATCGCCCGCCAATTACGGCGGCGCCCTCGTCGACATCCATGGACGGGTCATCGGCTTGATCGCACCGCTGCCGGCCGACACCGCCGGCATGCCCGCCGGCACGGAGCTCTATGATGCGGGCATCGGGTTCGCCGTGCCTCTCGAGGACATCCTCGCGGTGCGTTCGCGGCTGGAGGCGGGTGAGACGCTCGAGCCGGGAATCCTGGGCATCGCCTATCGGTCGCGGGATCGGCTCAACGGGGAGCCGGTGATCGGCTCATGCCGCCGTGGCGCCCCCGCGGCGGAGGCCGGGCTGAGGGGCGGAGATCGCATCGTGGCCATCGACGACCGCTCGGTGGAACGCATCGCGGACGTGCGTCACGGTCTCGGGCGGAGGTTCGCCGGAGACGTGGTGGCGGTCACCGTCGATCGCGGCGGCGAGCGGCGCACCGTGCAGGTGACACTGGCCGCCGCGTTGCCCCCGTGGCGCCGTGCGTTCCTCGGCATCCTGCCGCGCGTGAGCGATGCGCGGGGCGTGACGGTCGGCTGGGTGGTCCCGGGAAGTGCGGCCGCGGGTGCGGGACTCACCGCCGGCGACGTGCTCGAGACGGCGGCGGTGGCGGACGATGCAGACGGATCGAAGCGGGTCGATCTCGAGGACGTCAGGACGCTCGCAGGACTGCTCGGCGGCGTGGAGCCGGGCATGCGCGTCACCCTGTCGCGCCGGCGTGGGGAATCGGTCGAGGCGGTGACGTTGGACGCGACGCCCGGGCCCGCCGATCTTCCCGCGGACGTGCCGACGGCGGGCGACATCGATCCAGCCGGCGGGTTCACCGGCACGACAACCGTCGTGCCGCTGGGGGGCGCCGAGGTGGACCAACCGGCGATCGCCGTGATACCGGCCGGAGAACGGAGCCGTGGCGTGCTCGTCTACTTCGGTCCGCCGCACGGTCGCGCGGTCGAGGCCGAGGCCGAGCCCTGGCGGGTGGCGGCCGGTCGTCATGGCGTCGCCGTCGTGATCGCGGGTTCCGGCGAACCCGATCGTTGGAGCAGGGGGGACATGGTGGCCGTGGAACCGGCCATCGCCGCGCTCCAGTCCCGCACCGCGATCGACCGGTCGCGCATCGCGTTCGCCGGACGGGGGGCAGGGGGGGCCTTTGCATGGCTCGCCGCCGAACGCATCCAGACGCCGGTGCGCGGCGTGGCCGCGTGGGACTCGGGCCTGCCCCGGCAGGCGAGCGTCCGTCCCGCGGAACCCGGGGCCTCGCCGTGGGTGCTTCTCGGGCAGGGGCGGGGTGATCTGGCCCGGCAGATCGAGGGTGACCGTCGTCGGCTCGAGGCGGCCGGCATCACGG
>JBJTBO010000398.1:0-9876 GCA_046091445.1 Planctomycetaceae bacterium
GGCACGCCCGTGCTTGCGGTGGTTTCGGACGCTCGACTATACCTCGATCGCGCAATCCACAGGGGCACACACGCGCAGGATGCCGCGGCTGCAGCGAGGCCCGCCCCCCGTCGCGGCCCCGAGTCGATCGAGCCACCTCCCGAACCCGATCGGTCACCTTCATGCTGCATCACGTGCTCGACCCGCTCCTGGCGATCGATCCGAATCGCCCCATCCTCGAGTGCGACGGAGCGTGGGCCACCGCGGCTGATCTCGATCGGCTGGCCGCGCGACTGGCCTCGGGGCTGGCGGCGATGGGGCTGGAGGAGGGGGACCGGGTGGCCCTGCTCCTCCCGAACAGCCTCGAACTGGTCGTGTGCTACCTCGCCTGCTTCCGCATGCGATTCGTCGTCGTGCCGATCGACTACCAGTACCAATCCCTCCAGATCGGCTATGCGCTGGCGCACAGTGGGGCATCGGTGCTCGTAGTGGATCACCCGAGGCTGGCGGGCCTCGAGGACGCGGCGGTCCTGAATCCGGCGACCCGGATCGTGGTCGTCGGTGGGCCGCCCGGTGAGGGCCGGCACCGCACGTTCGAGTCGGCGCTCGGAGCCGACCGCGCGCCCCCGGCCGCCGCGCCGGACGGCGGCTGCCCTGCGGTGATGATCTACACCTCCGGCACGATCTCTCGACCGAAGGGGGTCGTGCTGTCGCACGACGCCCTGTCGACAGGAGTGCGCAAGTATCTCTCGCGCGTCACGCTGACGGCCGAGGACGTCGCGCTGATTTCATCGTTCATCTCGCGTCCATTCGCGCTCCGCTGCCAGCTTCTCCCGACACTCTGGTCAGGGGGTCGGGTGAGCCTGCTGCGACAGAACACGGTCGCGCACTACGTCGCGGCGCTACGGCGGTCCCCTGCCAAGACGTTCCTCACGCTCACGCCGGCGGGCCTGGGGGAGTTGATGGCCAGCCCGGACTTCCGGGCATGCGATTTCAGCGCGCTGCGACTCTGCCTCGCCGGTGGAGATCGGGTGCCGGCGAAACTGCTCGAGGCCTTTGAGCGGCTCACGGGCGTGCCGATCACCGAGCAGTGTGGATCGACGGAGACGGGGCCTTACGCGATGAATCCCCCGTTCGGCCGCAAGAAGCGGGGCTCCGTCGGTCTGCCGTCGCCCGGGCTACACGTGGCGGTGGTCGACGAGTCCGGTGCCGACGTGCCGGCCGGCGTGACCGGCGACATTCTCGTGAGCGGCCGCTCGACCATGGATGGCTACTGGAATGAGTCGGCCATGACGCGCAAGACGCTGCGGCAGGGCTGGATTCGGAGTCGCGACGATGCCGTCGAAGGGGCCGGGCAAGATCGATCGTGAACTCCTGCGGATGCGGGCGATCACGGCCGCGTTGATCGAGCAGGTGCCCTTCTTCAGGAACGCGAGCAGCGAGTTCCTGCGCGACCTCATCCCGCGGCTGGACGCCCGCACATTCGCGCCGGGCGAGGTGCTCGTCCACGAGGGGGATGTCGGCGACGAGATGTACTTTCTGACAAGGGGCCGGGTCGAGGTCCTCCGCGGTCTCCCCCCGGAGCGGCTCACCTCGCTCACGCCGGGCTCGTTCTTCGGCGAGCTGGCGATCCTCAAGGACGCGCCCCGCGCCGCGACGGTCAGGGCTCTGACGGACGTCGAGGTCTACGCGGTCAGACGGGACGGGGTGGTCGAACTCGCCCGCCAGCACGCCGACTTCGACGGCTACCTCCAGGCGGCGGCCCGACGATACGAGAGCGGCCTCGAGCCTGCGGGCGGGTGATTCCGCGTCGCGGGGCCGCGGCGGGCTGGTTCTTCCGAAAGCGATTCAGCCCGATCGTGACGGTGTCCCAGGGGGCGACGAGTTTGACTGCCGTGGTCGCGTCTCGTGGATCAGTGACCGCGAGGGCATGGCGTCTATCGGGCATGTGGGCGGGCAACCGGCCGACTCTGCTCGCGAACGCGATCCCAGCACGAGCCCCACTCAGGGAAACAGCGCGAGCTGGCTGTCGGCGAACGGCCCGTGCCCGAAGCCGTGCGGATGGTTGATGTCGTTGTCCATGTGCGTGTGGTACGGGATGCCCTGTCGCCAGAGGCGACCGTAGCGGAGTGACGCGTCGGCCACGGCCACGCCGTGCCGACGGCCGAACTCCCGGACGCCCGCCACGTAGGGCCGCGGATCGTCGTCGATCTGCCGCTGGGAATCGAGCTTCATCCACGACGGCATCACGTAGTGCGGCGTGAGGATGATCCACTCCGCGTCGATCCCCCTGAAATCGGCGAGCAGACGGCTGTACCGCTCCTCGACCTGGTCGGGCGAAAGCCCCGCGTCGTTGACGAACTCGGAGACCACGAGATGCGGCCGGCGGTCGAGCACCTTTTCCCGGTAGTTATGGTCGCTGCCAGGGGGCTCCGCGAGGTAGCTGCCCGTGTTCCGGCCCCCCCAGGCCTCGGTGACGAGTTCGATCCTCGCCTGCGGTAAGCGGGCCTGGAGCCGCTCGACGAACATCGACTGCCAGCGACCGTAGGTCGTCACGCTGTCTCCCCACGCGAGCACCCGCAGCGGTTCGCCCGACGTGAGCCGGCGCATCGTCGCCGGCAGGAGCGTCTCCGCCACCGACGGCCGCGGCCGGGGCGGCTCGGGATAGACGGTCTCGAGAATCGGCTAGAGGCACTCCTCGGTGAGCGCGGGAATCCTGCCGAAGGTGAAGATGTTCGCCAACCGACGTTCGCCGGCGGCGAGCGCCGGGGGCTCGCACGTCACCACGTGCGGCCGGCCCCGCCGCAGCGAGATCGTGCCGCCATCCGCACCCAGAACGATCGAGTCGAGCCGCCGCATGCCGTAGCGGTAGCTCGCGTACACCGCCTCGTCGGCCGCGATGCCGCCGCCGGGCAGCCTGCCGAACGAGCCCCAGTCGAGATCGGCCTCGTAATCCGCCCCGCGCACGAGCGCGGGCCCGCCGACGGCGTCCCGCACCACGAGGCTCTCCGGATCGAGCGCGCCGCGCACGCTGCACTCCTCCGCGCGCACACCCGACAGGGGCGGACCCTTGCGCCACGGCGGGCCTTGCGGGTTGAAATCCGCGAGAGGCGCGTGCCGTTCGTCCGTCACGGTGACGACGTCGGCGGGGGGCACGTCGAGCGTGGCCTGACGCACGCCGTCGGGCAGTCGCAGCGTCACGCGCACACGCCAGTCGTCCTCGCTCACGAGGTCGACCTCGGGCGGTGCCGCCGTGAGCACGGCTGCGGTGGAGGCGAGCACGAGGCCGGCCTGCCAGGCGGTGCGCAAGGATGCGGCGGGCTGTCGCATGGCGGTCTCCGGGAGCGGGGCGTGACGACGCGCGGAGCCCCTGCCGGGCCACGGCTGGCCCAGAATGTCCGTGCGATGCGGGGAGAGATTAACCCGGGACATGCCCGTCGTGGAGTCGCCGCGCCGCGCGTTCGCGAGCCGCGTTGATCTCCCGCTCGAAAACGTGCAGGGGATTGAGCGGCCGCAGGGGATCGTCGCACGCCGTCACGCGATTGGCCGACCGGTCCCAGTGCACCGGGCCGTAGCGGGCCGCCCGGCGGACACCGCCGAGCAGGTTCCCCAGCGCATCTCCCTGGTTGAAGTGCCAGAACTCATACGGGAAATGCACGAAGCCGTGGGCCTCCAGAATCGCGGTAATGGCCAGTCGCTTCTCCAGTGCCTCCGGCTCGACGAATGGCGACCGCATCGGCGTGCGCTCGCTCATGGTGAGGTACGGATCGCCGCGCCAGACCTCCGTACCGTCGTCCCTGCGGAACACCGAGACGTCGATCGCCGATGCCGACATGTGCGTGCCGACCTTCGGCAGGTTGGCCACGAGCACAGCCGCCCGACGAAACACGAGTTCCACAGGCGGCAGGACTCCGCCGCACTCCCACACGCACTTCGCCAGGATCGCGTCGAACACCTCCGGCTTGCGTCCGAGTTCGGCCTGCATCTCAAGGGTGCGGTACCCGTCCTCGATCTTGAGGATCCAGCCGCGCTCGTTCATCTCGCGAGCTGCTGCCAGGAGGCCCGGCACGAGTCCGCGGCGGATAACGAACAGGCGATCGAGCGTGCCGGCGATCTTCGTCGTCGAGAATCGCATCTCGACGCCCGCCTCGGCTGCCTCGTCGGGGATCGAGGCGAGCGGCTCGCCGCACTCGCGGACCTCGACGGCGAGCGTGCGCTCCACCACGTCGTAGCCCGCCTCCATCTGCTCGGCCCAGTAGGCGCGGCGCGCCGCCTCGTCGTGCGTCGTCATCTTCGCGCTCTCCCGGTGCGTGTCGCGCGGTTGTTCCGGCTCGGCCTCACGGCGCCGTTCCCGCCGGCTTGTCCGCCTCGCGTCGCCGCACGTCGGCGGGATGTTTCGAGAACGTCTCGAACACGTCCCCGACGACGCGATCCGTCAGTCGGCCGAGTTCCGCGAGGATCGCCCGCTCCGCGTCGGGTGTGAGTCGGGAGGTGTTCGGCTCATAGCCGCCGAACTTGTAGGACTCCTCGGTGGCGAGATACCCGACGTTCCCGTTGGCGTAGCCGATCACGATCGGAATCGCACGATCGCCGATCGCCCGCTCGAGCTTCAGTCCATACTCCACCATCGGCTCCCCCGGCATCGTCAAGAGGAGGTACGGGCCGAGCGCGAGCGCCATGAGTTCCGCGGGCACGAGCGCCTCCTTGCCGGGAAGGTCGATCGTCGAGCTGGCGACACGGATCGGCAGGAACGTCGCCCGGCCGGCCCGGGCCTCGCGTGTGACGCTCCGCGCGAGGGCGCGAACCGTCGCGCCCCCGAGGTCGCGGCCCGCCCACTGGATGTCGGCCTCGTCGGCGCAGCGATACGGATAGCCGGCGAGGTTGGGCCGGATGTCCCCGGCGCATCCCTGTAGGAAGAGGACACGGGTCCGCCCGGCATAGACGTGCTCGACGAACGACTGCGCCTCGCCCGGAAAATCCGCGCTCATGCGCGGATAGCCGTCTGGATACGGACGGCTGCCCTTGTCACCCCAGGTGAAGAAGCAGGGGTGGCACACCGCGTGCATCAGCACCGCAAGCGGGTCGAGGGACGTGCCGTCGTCGAATCGCAGCACCTTCACCCGCGGGTCGTTGACGCCCTCCGGATTCAATCCGACCACCGCACGGCCGTCGACGATCTTGCGGCGGTTGATCCCGAAGCCGATGCGGTCCTCGTCGTACCCCACGCTGACCGGCCGCATGGATGCCGCGGCCTCGCGGGCCGCCGCCCCCAGTTTGACCACAACGTCGGCGCCCCATTCCGGATGCTCCGTGAAGCCGGGGCCCGAGTGGTTGTGCGAGGCGGCAACGAGCACGTGGCTCTCCGGGACGTCGGCGGCCCGATGAATCGCCTCGCGGGCCTGTCGCACCAGCGGTTCCCAGGCACCGATCGTGTCGAGCGTCACGATGGCGGCCCGCGTGTCTCCGTCGTCGAGCACGAGGACCCCGGCGCGAAGCGGATCACGCACGCCCGTGACCGGCCGCCGATGCCCCACGACGGTGAGCCCGTCGACCTCGGCCGGCGTGATGTCGACCTTCGCTACACCGGCCCGCAGGTTGCTCGCGACTGCAAAGCGGCCGTCGTCGTCCACGCCGGACACCGCGCCGGGCTGCGCCCGCACCGTCCCCCCCGCACCGACGAGCCACACGCCGGCCCAGAGCGCCATGACCACCACGAGCCGCCGCCATGCCACGCCGACCTGCCACCCGCCCTCGTCCGGTCTCATTGCGGCCGTCTCCTTGCGATCGAGGCGTCGTGCCGACGCTCCACGGTTCAGGATTGATCGCGCGAAGGTGAAGGGCGTGCCGCGTCAGTCGAGGGGGCGGGCCACGTGCGCGCTCCATCCGAGTCCGGCGTATTCGCGATAGCCCTTCGTTCTCGACGATCCGAGCAGGTAGTTCCTGCCACCGCTGCGGAAGATACCCGACGTCGTCTCGCCGCGGCCGAGCCCCGCCGCCTCGGCGGCAGCTCCAGGAGCGTCCCCACGGGGAAGGTTTCCTCGCAGGTGCTTTCGATCACCTCCCCCTTGGCGTTCGTGTAGAAGGCCGCACTTCCGGCGATGGAGGCACCCGACGAGTCGAGTGGCAGACAGGTCGAGAGGATCTTCTTCGCCTCCGTGTCCCAGTCGAAGAGCGTGCCGAGGACGCCGATCGAGTCGCCCTGTCGTGCGCCCTTGCGCCTCACGCCGCCCGAATAGATGAGCGAGCGATTCCGCGCCTTCTCGAGGCTCGACTTCTGGATGTCCTGCACCGCAAACTCGTCCGACCGCGCCGTGCGCATGCCGAGCTGGAACCAGCTCTGGTCCGACACGTTGATCTTCGCGAGCTCGTTCCGCAGTTCCGTCCGCGAGCAGGCCACGATGTTTCCCGAGTCGTCTGCCAGCACGATGTTCCGGTACATCGTGTAGCTGCCGTTGATCACCTTGAGCCGGTCACTGGCCCGGTGGAAGCTGTCCGCCGAAGGCTGTTCCAGTGCGTTCCAGAAGTACTCGTCGGTGCTCCACCAGCGGATGTCGGCCGCGCGCTCGAACAGGTTGCGGTCGATGAGGTCGATCGCCTGTTTCGAGAAGTTCTCGAGCGCCTTGAGATTGAGCTCCAGCTCCCCGAGGGCCATCTCCCGGAGGAGGTCCTCCATCCGCGAGGTCACGAAGTCGCCGGTGCGCGTGATGCGGTTGAAGATGGGCCCCAGCGAGCCTCCCCGCTTGCCGAGCTTGCTCGCAAACACGATGCCGTTGAGCGAGATGAGCTGGATCGACTCCTTGTCGTCCTGCACCCGCAGGTAGGTCTGCTTGTTGATGTCAGGGATGATCCTCGAATCCATCAGCTCGTCCGCGGTGATGCCGATGTCGTCCGGCGGCGCCGCCAGCTCGAAGAGGAAGGACTTCGGCACGACGACGTGGGAGCTCCAGCCGAGTCCCCGGTAGTCGAGGTAGCCGTCCGTGCGTGCGGAGAAGATCGCCGACTCCACGCCGGCGAAGACCATGTAGCGGACCGACCGCTCCCCGGCCCCGAGGTCGCGGCTCGTGCGCGGGATGACCCGGCTCATGTCGCCGGAGGCGAGCGTCGGATCGGTGGAGGCGATGATCGTGCCCGCGCTGTCGGTGAAGAGCGAGAACGAGCCCTCGATGCGACTGCCGTCCCCGGCCTTCGGCATGTACTCCTCGAGGATCAGGGCGGCCTCCCCCTGGAAGTCGAAGAACACCCCGAGCGCTCCCGTGATGCGGCCCGTCTCGCTCGAGTGTTCGCGGACCGCGGTCGAGTAGACGAGCGACAGCTGCGTCTCGATCTGCGACGGGCCGAGGTCCTGCGCGTGGTACTCGGTGCCGTTGCGGGTCTCCAGGGCCGTGGCGAACCACGGCTCGTTCGAGATGTCGAGGCCGAGCACCCGGTCTCGGGTCTCGGGATTGGCGTTCGCGATCACGTGTCCGTCTCCCGTCGCGAGCACGATGTCGCGATAGAGCGTGTAGGAGTGGCGGATGTCCTCGAGCCGGTCGCACGCCACTCGCATCGCGACGTCCAACTCCGCACAGGTGATCGCGAGTGCCGTCATCTGCTCGCGACAGGATTCCGACACCTTCGCCTCGGACGACCAGGCGTCGAGCCGATCGCGGAAGGCGGCCAGCGCGCCCCCGCGCAGCAGGTCCGGGAAGGCGGCGACGGCGGCGAGCATGGCCGGCGGAACCGGCTCGGAGCCCGCGGCGTCCGCACCGTTCTTGCCGCCGCGTCGGCCCCGCGGCGCGTCCGCACGCGCGGCGGCGAGGGCGCGGGCCTGATCCCGCCCGCGGTCGTAGATGGACAGGCAGGCGGAAAACGCGGTCTCGAGCGCCCACCAGCGGACATCGCACGTGCGCTCGAGAAGATTGCGATCCAGCGTGTTGATCTTGTTGTATGCCGTCGTCGCGAGGATCGAGCAGTGGAGCGCCTCCTTCGCCACGTAGTACTGGTCGAAGAGCTTCTTCGTGACCTCGAGCAGATTCCCGGAGAACGTCTCCACGCGCTGCATGAGCTCGGTGATCTGTTCCTGTTCCGTGGCGTTCTCCGAGATTTCGACGGCCGTCGACTCGCCCTGGTTGCAGACCGGCAGCAGTCCGTTGAGTTCGCTGACGATGCGTTCGTAGAACTCCCGGTGCTCGAAGCGGATGGCGGGATCGAAGATGCTGAAACGCTTGTCTGCCTTGGCCGTCTTCATGGCGACTCCTCCTGGTGGACCATGAGGTCCTTGACCAGCCTGGGAACGGAGATGAGGGTCATGAGCCGGCTCTCGGACTTCATGACCCCGTCGATGTATTCCTCCCGCACGTGCGCGGGAGGTGGATGGAACTCGAGCTTCTCGCCGTCGAGGATACCCTGCGCCTCGTCGACGATGAGGACGATCGTCTCGCCGTGCGCCTCGAGGCCGAGTTCGCGCGCTTCGCGCGACAGCGACTCCTCGGTCTCGAGCACGTAGAACTTCCGGCTCTTCGGTGGTGCCGCGGCGGCATCGTCGTCGAGGAGGAAGCGGCGGACGTCCAGGGCGACCGCCGTCCTGCCCCGCAGGCTCACGAGTCCCGCCACCTTGGGGTCGTGCCCGGGCACGGGAAAAAGCCGTAGCGGCTTGCTGATCTCCTGCACGAGCAGCACCGGAATCCCGAAGAGATGCTCGCCGACGAGAAACGAGGCGTATTCCATGGCGTCTCCTACCTCGGCCTCGGGCCGTGGGTCAGCAGGCGGTCGAGGCAGCGGATGACCTTCTCCTTGTCGAGCTTGATCTCGTAGGCGTCGAATCCGGCCTCGAGGCCCTTCTGGATGTTTTCCTCCCCCTCCATCGCCGTCAGGGCCATCACGGGCAGCTTCGTGAAGCGGGGGTCGGACTTGATCATCGCCACCAGCTGGTAGCCGTTGAGCACAGGCATCTCGATGTCGGAAATGACGACGTCGTAGGCGGTGGGATCTCGCGACAGTTCGTCGAAGGCCTGGCGGCCGTCCGCGACGGCGACGACCTTCTTGATGCCGTGGGACTGGAAGTACCGGGACACGAGCTGGCGGAAGAAGAGCTGGTCCTCGGCGAGCAGGATCCGGCACTCCTGCGCGCTTTGTCGCAGTTCGGTCCGGTACCGGTCCGGATCCGACCGCTGCAGGAGCGAGTAGATGTCGAGCAGGTTGACGAGGCGGCCATCCCTGAAGAAGGTCCCCATGATGCCGCGTTCATCCGCCTCCTTCGTGTTGATGTCGTCGCCGAGCACGATGGTCTCGACGATGCGGCCGGCCGCGATGGCCGTGGGATAGGCCACGCGGGAGGGGGTGAGGATCACGAACGACTTCTGTCGCTGGTCCAGCGGGCTCGCGTTGAGCTGCTTCTCCAGTCGCAGCAGCGGCACGCTGGCGTTGTGACGCTGGATGAACTCGCGGGAGCCGACGCGGCGGATCTCGTCGGTCGTGCAGCGATCCACCTCCGAGAGCAGGTTCACCGGGATCGCGAAATACTCCTCTTCCGCGTTCGTGAAGACGACGACCCGCTGCTCCACCTCCCGGATGGACGAGCGCCTCATGTGCGCGGTGAAGCTGCGGGTGCGATCGGCGAAGTCGAGCCGCGCCGCCTCGACCATGCCGCCGATGTCGAGGATGAGCGATACCGTGCCGTCGCCGAGGATCGTGGAGCCGGCGAAGATGCGGCGACCCTTGAGGATCTCGGGGGGCCGCCGCACGACGATCTCCTCGGTGCCCACGATCCGGTCGACGAGGATCCCGAACCAGTTCTGCTTCGAGTGCAGGACGATGAAGATCTCCGCCTGCTCGCCCCGATCGGACGCCGCCCCCGGCTCCGGCCGCGAGTCCCGCCCGCCGCGGCCCGCGCGGCTGATCCCGAGGACGTCCTCCAGC
>JBJTBO010000399.1:0-3466 GCA_046091445.1 Planctomycetaceae bacterium
GAACAACCGCATGGGAGGTGGTGCCAGCCTCCATCAGGGGCCCGGTGACTGCCACTCCAGCACCCGGTGCAGCGGCTCGTTCTACCGGAACAGTTTTCAGGATCGCGTGGCGCTCCACATGTACAGCGACGGCACGAGCGGCACGTTTCTCATCGGCGAGGACGTGCCGAGCGAGAACAACCATTCCGCCGCTTACTACTCGAACGGCGACTACGCGGCATGCCACGGCCCGCCCAACTTCTTTCCCAGGCCATCGCGGCCCGGTGACTGGTGGGATGTCATGACGTTTCGCAGTCGGCATCCCGGGGGTGTCCAATTCGCGATGGCCGACGGTGCGACACGGTTCGTCAACGAATCGATCGACATCGCGGTCTACCAGGCGCTCGCAACGAAGGCGGGCGGCGAGCAGGTGGAAAAATGACGGTACGGGACCGGCGATCGCGCCGCGGGCGAAGAACGGCGTGGCTGAGCGGGGTGATGCTGGTCTGCGCCGTCGCCGGGTGCGGTCGTGGAGGTGCGCGGGTCTCCGGCACGGTCACTCTCGACGGCAGGCCGCTCGACACCGGGTCGGTCCAGTTCCATCCGGCCGCCGCCGGGCCGGTGGCGTACGGCTCGATCGACGCCCAGGGACGCTTCACGCTCACGGTGGGGGCCGCCGCCAGTCCGGTCCCTCCGGGTCGCTACACGGCCACGGTCGTCGCCGTGGCCGCGACCGCGCCCACCAGGCCGGACGCCGAGACCGTGCCCGTGCCGATCACACCGCAGAAGTACGGCGATGTCGCGACGAGCGGCCTGACGTTCGACCTGAAGCCGGGCGAAAACACGATCGACATCGATCTGGTCTCGAGCCGGGATCGGGCCGGGCCCCCCTGAAACCTCCTGCCCCATGCCCATCCATGGCTCCCGCCCGGTGAACCTTCGAGCCGGGCCGGCCGTACCAAGGGTGGTCCCGAATCGGCTGGCTGGCGGCGTCGCCATGTCGGCTGGTGGGATTCGGTCGTGCCGAGGTCGTCCGGTGGGCTGCCCAGGGCGAGCGGATCCGGCATGCGAGCCGGCAGGGAGCGGGCATCATGCAAAGGCGTCGTTTTCGGGGCGTGTCACGGGCGGGGGGCCGGCGTCCTGATCGGGCAGCCGGCACCACGTCGCGGATCGGCGTCGAGGCGCTCGAATCACGACAGTTTCTGGCGGTGACGGCGACGGGATCGCTCCCCGACATCTCCGTTGCGGCAGGGACCGGCCCGGCCGTCGTGCCCACCGCGGGCCTCTTCGCGGTGACGGGCGTCGACGTGCAGGGCACCGTCGTCCGTCTGGCGACGCAGGCGGGAGCCGCATCCGCCTACCGGGACCTCTTCATCGAGCTGTTCGACACGGCTGTGGAAGGACGATCGGCCGCCCCGATCTCGACCGAAAACTTCCTCAGCTACGTCACCTCGGGCCGGTATGACAGTTCGTTCTTCCATCGTGCGACCGATTTTGCCGGCGATACGGGGCCCGCGCGGTTCCTGCAGGGGGGCGGGTTCTTCGATCGCGGGCCGGGAGCGACGCAGCGTGTCGCGAGCGTCGCGGCCGACGAGCCGAACGCCCTCGAGTGGGCGCCCGATCGGCCGAACGTCGCGGGGACGATCGCCTACGCGCGGACGAGCGATCCGAATTCCGCGACGAGTGGCTTCTTCTTTAATGTCACCGCCAATCCGAGCTTCGACGATCCCGGCGGCGGTGGTCGCCCGGCGAACCAGTACGCCGTGTTCGGCCGCGTGCTGGGTGACGGGCAGGCGATCCTCGACGACTACGCCGCGCTCGAGCGGTTCGACGGTGACGGTCCCTCGTATGGCACGTTCGACACGCTGCCGCTCGCCGGAGACGATTCGACGCCGATCTTCGACCGGCTGCTGTCGGTCCGGTCGGCGACGGTGGTCGCTGCGCCCCAGGCCACGGTGGGGCTGCGAGTGGACAGTTCGGATCCCGACGTCGTGTCGGCCCGCGTCAACGCCGAAGGCGCGATCGAACTCACGTACGGCACGACGCCGGGCGACGCGGTCGTCACCGTCACGGGCACCGATCTATCCGGTGACGAGGCCGAGGTCGCGTTTTCCGTCAGCGTCGCGGCCGAGCCGATCGACGAGGACATCATCCGTGAGATCATTCTCGGCGGCAGCGGCCCGACGAGTCTCGTCGCCACGGATGCGGATGGCACGCGCTCGACCTACACCTGGCGGGGGCCCGGCACCGCCACGTTCAGCTTCACCATCGCGGACGAGCCCGTCGTCAGCGGCCGACGGGTCACGCTGCCGAATGCGGCGACGCTGGCGTCGATCGCCTTCGATGGCGGAAGCGCGTCGTCGTCGCTCGTCGTCGCCAGCGTGGGTGGCGACGGCTTCGTGGAGGTGGAGCGAATCGAGTCCGTCGGTGCCGTGGGACGGCTCACGCTCTCGAAGGTGCGTGTGACCGAAGGCGTGAGCCTCGCCGACGGCGTGGCCGCCGTCGTGCTGGCGGGGGTCGGCGGCGTGGTGGACATCGGTGGCACGAGGGTCACGACGGCGACCCTCGGCGACGTGGCCGATGCCGAGGTCACGCTGCCTGCGGTCGGTGCGCTCAAACTGTCCGGCGTCCGCGACTCGACGATCGCGCTCGCCTCGACCGGCACGGTCGTGGCCGGGGCTGTGGAGCGAGCGACGCTTACGGTCACCGGCAACCCGCGGCGTGTCGCGTTCGCATCGCTCGCCGACACGACGGTGCAGTTCCCCGATGCGGCCGGCACGCTCGCCGTGGCGGGGTCGGTCACCGGGTCGCGGGTCGAGGTGGGGTCGCGTGTCACGGCGGTGCGGGTGGGTCGGTTCATCGATTCCGCCCTCCTCGTCGGGGTGGCGGAGGGTGTCGATCTGCCTGCCACCGGAGACGAGATCTCCCCGGCGTCGCGGCTCGGCACGTTCACCGTGACGTCTCGTGACCCGGACGCATTCGCCGGTTCGCAGGTGGTGGCGGGTGCGATCGGCACCGCGCAGCTCGGCCTGCTCGCCGCGACCCCGGATGCGGGCTCGGCCGTGGTCGCCCGCACGGCCGCGGTGGTGTCGGGCCGGGGGCCGACGCGGCCGTTCACCATCCGCAAGGCGGAGGGAGTCGCGGACCTGGCCGAGGTGCTGGCAGCCTCCGGGATCGATGCCGACCGGCTGTCCGGCACGGCGTTCGGCTGACGACGAGGGCGTTCCTGCGGCCGTCGCTCCAGCGAAACCGATCTTGCTCTAGGCTGATGGCTTCCGTGAACGCGGTAGGCACCGCGAGCCTCGTGGGCCGATGACCAGCGAGCATGATGCCGTCCGATCATCCTCAGCCGACGTCCTCGTCGCCGCACAGTCCGCCCGACGCTCCGGAGACGGTGCGTGACGTGCAGGCGGCTCTGCGTCGCGTGCGCGAGGCGTACGAATGCTGGGCACCCGAGATTCGTGCGTTCCTCATCGGACTCACCCGC
>JBJTBO010000400.1:0-2404 GCA_046091445.1 Planctomycetaceae bacterium
GGCGCCGCCGTGGGGGCCGCTGGGGCGGTCGATCGCGCGTGCCCCGGCCCGGTGGGGTGCGGGTACGGTTTGGGGGGCGGCTACCCGGGCCCCCCGCGTCTCGAGGCCGAGTTCGTGGGTGACGCTGCCGGCGTTGCCATAACGCTCCGTGAGCCACGGCAGCATCGCGTCGAGGACCCGCGGGTCGCACCGGGCGGCCGCGCGATGAGCCCGTGGCCAGCGTCCCGGTCGGCCGAGCGGCGGGGGGCGTGATGATCTATCTCGACAACCACGCGACGACACGGCTCGACCCGCGGGTCCTCGACGCGATGCTGCCGTGGCTCACGGAGCGTTATGGCAACGCCGGCAGCGTCACCCACGAACTCGGCCTCGCGTCGCGGGCGGCCGTGGATGCCGCCCGCGACACGTTCGCCGCCGCCATCGGGGCCGTGGCACGCGAGATCGTCTTCACCTCCGGCGCCACCGAGAGCGCCAACCTGGCCATCCTCGGGACGGCCGCGCGTCGGGGCGAGGAGGCTCGGGGCCATGTCGTGACGCTCGTCACGGAGCACCATGCCGTGCTCGATCCGATCGAGCACCTCGAGCGTCGCGGCACGGCCGTCACGCGGCTCCCCGTCGAGCCGCAGCGCGGACCGGGCGTGCCGGGCCGCGTCGCCCCGGAGGCCGTCGCCGCCGCCCTGAGGCCGGACACGTTTCTCGTGAGCGCGCTCTTCGCCAACAACGAGATCGGTACGCTCCAGGACATGGCTGCGATCGCGGAGGTGGTCCATGCGCACGGCGCCGCGCTGCACGTGGACTGCGCCCAGGCGCTCGGGCGCACCCCGGTCGATGTCGATGCCCTCGGGGCCGACCTCGCCAGCTTCTCGGCGCACAAGTTCCACGGGCCGAAGGGGACCGGAGCGCTCTACGTGCGTCGACGCGGCCGAGCGGTGCGGATGGAGCCACTCGTCTTCGGAGGTGGGCAGGAGCGCGGGATGCGGAGCGGCACGCTCGACGTGCCGGGGATCGTGGGGCTCGCCGAGGCGGCCCGGCTTGCGCGGGCCGGGCTCGGGGACGAGGTGCCGCGCATGCGCCGGCTGCGTGACCGGTTGTGGACCGCGCTCACGACCGCGGTTCCGACGGTGGCGCTCAACGGCCCGCCGCTCGACCTCGACGGCGCGGACGGCGTGCCGATCCGACTCGTCAACAATCTCAACGTGCGCGTCGCCGGAGTCGACGGGCAGTCGCTCCTCGCGTCCCTCTCGGCCGACGGCGTGGCCCTCAGTTCCGGGAGCGCGTGCTCGGCGGAGCATCCACGGCCGAGCCACGTGCTCACGGCCCTCGGCCTCGACGCGGACGACGTCCGCGCCTGCCTCCGCTTCGGCCTCTCGCGGTTCACCACGGAGGCGGAGATCGATACGGCGGTCGATCGGGTCGCGGCGGCCGTGTCCCGCCTGCGGGCCATGTAGAATCCGCCGCGGCGGGGAGGGCGTGTGGGTGCGCCACCACCGTCGGGCAGCGACATCGCGGAGGAATCATGGCGGACAGCGCGCGACCGGACCGTTCGTGCACGGGATGGATCGTGCTCCTCGTGACGGCGCTCGTGGCCACGCCCACGCCGTCCGCGGAGCCGCTCGACCTCCGTCGCGACATCGTGGTCTACGGGGCCACGTCCGGCGGGATCGTGGCCGCGATCCAGGCGCGGGCGTGCGGCCGCACCGTGGTGCTCGTCGAACCGGGGCGGCACCTCGGCGGGCTCACGGCGGGAGGGCTCGGCGCCACCGACATCGGCAACAAGGGGGCGATCGGCGGACTCTCACGCGACTTCTACCGTCGTGTCGGCCGCCACTACGCCGCCGACGCCGCGTGGGTGCGGGAGCGACGCGAGGACTACGAGTCGCGACGGCGCGCCGCCGATGAGCAGGAGATGTGGACGTTCGAACCGCACGTCGCCGAGCAGGTCTATCGCGACTGCCTGCGGGCGGCGGGTGTCGAGGTGGGCTTCGAGGCGCGGCTCGACCTCGGCGTCCGCGGCGTCGAGAAGGCAGGCCGGCGGATCGTCGAGATCCGCACGGAGCAAGGCCGCCGGTTCGCCGGGGCCCTGTTCATCGACGCGACGTACGAGGGAGACCTCATGGCCAGGGCCGGCGTCGCCTACCACGTCGGCCGCGAGGCGGAGGCCGTGTATGGCGAGTCGCTCAACCGCATCCGCGTGGCACATGCGACGAAGCACCAGTTCACGCACGACGTCGATCCCTACGTGCGTCGGGGTGATCCGGCGAGCGGTCTCGTGCCGCACGTCTCGCCCGATCCGCCCGGCACCGACGGTGAAGGCGACCGACGCGTCCAGGCCTACAACTTCCGGATGTGCACGACCGACGTGCCGGAAAACCGCCGGGACTGGCCGAAGCCGGAAGGGTATGAC
>JBJTBO010000401.1:0-9316 GCA_046091445.1 Planctomycetaceae bacterium
TCGTGGGCGCTTCGATCGCGCTCGGGACGGTGCGTCGGCTCGTCGCCCGCGTGGCTGCGAGCGACGCGACGGTGCTCGTGCGCGGCGGCTGCCTTCGTGGATCGCGCGGGCGACGAGCTCCTTGCCCGTCCCCGTCTCGCCGCGCACGAGCACCGTCGCGTCGCTCGCAGCCACGCGGGCGACGAGCCGACGCACCGTCCCGAGCGCGATCGAATCGCCCACGAGCTGCGGCGCGCCCTCCGCCCGCTGCACCCGCCGCTCGAGGGCGCGCATGCGCGCGGTGAGCTCCCGCTTTTTCCTGACTCGCTCGAGCACCGCCTGAATCTCGGCGAGCTTGCACGGCTTCGTCAGGTAGTCGAAGACGCCCTGCCGCACCGCCGCGACGGCGCTCTCCACGGATGACTTGCCCGTCACGATCACCGTCTCCGTGTCGGGCGACGTCTCCCGCACGCGGGCCACGACCTCCAGCCCTCCGGCACCGGGCATGTCGAGATCGACGATCACGCAGTCGTAGGCGGTGCGCTCGAGCGCCGCGAGCGCGGTGCGGCCGTCCGGACAGACCGTGGCCTCGTGCCCCAGACGCGGCAGCTCGATCCGCATCAGCTCCTGGAGCGATGCCTCGTCGTCCGCGAAGAGCACCCGCATCGCCCTCGTCGTCGCTCGCTGTGCCATCTCGTGTCCCGTCTCCATGTCCTGAGTGTGTCGTCGCCTGCGCGCAGCCTGTCCGGCGGGGTTCACGCGGCCCGTCCGGGTGCGGCGCGCTCCCAGCCACCAGCCGCCATGCCGCCGACCTGGGCGAGCGGCAGCGTGACGCGGAACGTGGAGCCGAGCCCCGGCCCACCGCTCGACACCTCGATCCGCCCTCCGTGATCGGTGACGATCCGGTGCACGATCGAGAGGCCGAGTCCGGTGCCCTGCCCCGATTTGCGCCGTGTGAAGAACGGCTCGAAGAGGTGCTCGAGCACCTCCTCGGTCATGCCGCAGCCGTCGTCGGTGACGGTGAGCACCGCCTCACCGGTCCCATGCGATGATTCCGGCACCGGCGACCTCCGCGCCGCGATCCGCACGTGCCCCGACTCCTCGATCGAGTCGAGCGCATTGACGAGCAGGTTGAGCACCACCTGCTTGAGCTCCTGCGGGTTGGCCATCACGAGCACGTCCTGCCCCTCCTCGATCTCGATCGCCCGGCCCTTGAAGCGGCCGACGTGCCGCAGCATCTCCGCGACGTCGCCGACCAGGGCGACCAGCGCCGTGGCCTGACGACGCACCTCGCCGAGCCGCGAAAAGTCGAGCAGCTTCTCCGTGATGCCCTTGCAGCGGAAGGCTTCGGCCTGGATGAGCTCCACGTAGCGTCGGGCGATGCGCGCCTCGTCGTCGTTTCCGGCGAGCGACTCGAGCCGGCCCTCGAGAGATTCCGCGCACATCGCGATCGAGGCCAGGGGGTTGTTGATCTCGTGGGCGACGCCCGCGGCGAGAAACCCCACGCTCGCCAGCTGCTCGCTGCGGATCACCTCGCGCGTGCGCGACTGCACCTGGCGATCGAGGTCGTCGCGGATTTCCTGGAACCGCTCGGTCATCTCGTTGAGCGCGGCGGCCAGCTCGGCCATCTCGTCGCGGGTGTCGAGGTGGATCCGGTAGCCGAAGTCACCCGCCGCCACGCGCCGCGAGCCGTGGCCGAGCTGCCGCAGCGGACCGAACACCCAGCGGTAGGTGAGACCGGCGATCGTCGCGAGCAGCACGGCCGCCGCGGTCGCCGAGGCCCACGTGACGATGATGAGCGTGCGATACCGCGTGCGCACCTCGCTCGCGAGGTCGTGCAGTCGGTCCTGCAGGAAGGACGGCAGGGCGGACGTCAGCTCCGCGAGCGACCGCAGCTCGGGGTCGACGTTGCGGAGCATCGCACGGCGGCGGATCGACGGGGGCTCCCCCGGCACCGGCGCGGCCCGCACGATGCCGTCGATCGCCTCGAGGCGGGCCGCGATGCGCAGCGCCGTCTGTCGCTCGCGCGAGCGGTCCCCGAGCGGCGCGTCCTCGTGCACCCCGGCGGTGATCTCCTGACAGTAGGCATCGAGTGCGAGTCCGGTGGCCATGAGGCCGCCGAGAAAATCCGCGAGCGCGCCGCTCTCTCCGGCGAAGGCCCGCGTGTGGGCGAGCCGCGCGAGCCCCACCTGCTCGTCGAGCGCACTGGCGCGCGGCAGCTCGGCGGCGCGGGCCGACAGGGCCCGCACGAGCCGCCGGTAGGAGTAGACGCCGAGAACCCTGCTCGCCGACAGGACGCCGACGATGACGCCCACGAGGAGGGCGCCGAGGAGGAGTTTTTCGCGGATCGGTCGGCGCCTCGGCACGTCGCACGCCTCCGGTCAGGACGGGAGGGCGGACGGTACCAGAGCGACCCCGACGGCAGAAGCGGGAAATCGAGCGTTTCCACCGCTCACGGACGGCCCGGCCCGCCCTCGTCGGGCTCGCCGTCCCCGGTGGAGTCGGGCTCCACGGCGCCGGCGAAGAGGTCGAAGTCGCCGGCGAGGACTCGGTCGATTCGCCCGGTCCGCCAACCCCCGATCGTGTCGCGCACGAGCGGGCTGGGCCGTTGGCGGTAGCGTCGGACGATCTGGGCCGTCACCGCGCCGCGCCCCTCGAAGGCCGCGAGCGCCTGCGCGACGGCACCTGTCGCTCCGCCACCCGGTGGCGTCTCGGGCTGCGGCGCGACGCGCACGACCACCCGCAGCCGCGAAAAATGCCGCGTCTGGGGCAGCGGCTCCTCGAGAACGTGCACGCCCGATTCGGCCGCGAGCAGCGTGTGCGCCCCGAGACCGCTCACGGCCAGCACCGCGCGGGGCATGCGGCCTCCCCGGTCGTCGAGGATCGTCTCGGCCTTCAGACCGCGACGGTCGGCCCACGCCCGGTACATCGCGACGATCATCGCGAAGAAACCCGCGGCCGCCCCCTGCTCCGCCACGCTGTGCTCCACACCCTCGACCAGGATGAAGGCGTCGAGCGGTCGCGACTCGACGACGTCGGTGATGGCCGTCTCGAGCACCAGCAGCCGCTGCGCCAGCCGCCCGACGTGCTCGCGCGTGAAGCGGGTGCGACCGGGACCGGTCCGGCCTCGCAGCTGGTCGAACAGCCTGACCGCCGACGCGACGCCGGCCTCGATCCGATCCATCTGTTCTATCGCGCCGAAGACGGCGAACCGCCCGGGCGAGTCCCAGAACCCGGCCTCCCGTTGACGGTCGAGTGCCGCACGCTTGCGGTCGCGCCACGCCTCCTCCTCGATGCATTCGACGAGCTTCCCGAGATGATGCTCGAGGCACGGCACCTCGTCGTCACTCCCGCACGGGTCGAGGGCCAGGCTCTGCAGGCCGCGCTCCCCACCCGCCGGCGCCGTGGTCGCTTCCTGCTCCGCACCGTCGTCGTCGGGATCGACGAACACGACCTGCAAGCGGTCCCCCTCGCTGCGGACGAAGAGGAACTGGTCGCCCCGCGGGTACTGGTGGGCGACGATCGTGCGGGCGAGGGGCGCGAGGACGTGCCGCTCGATGGCTCGCTTGAGCGGCCGTGCCCCGAGGTGCGGCGTGGTGCCGCGATCGAGCAGGAAGTCGATGGCGGTCTCGTCCCAGATCACCACCCACTCGCGGTTGCGCAGGCCCCGGCGCCGGAAGACGTCGTGCAGTTCCTTGTGAAGGATCTCCCGCAGCACGTCGCGCGACAGGGGGCGGAAGACGACGGGTCGATCGATGCGGTTGAGCAGTTCCGGACGGAAGGCCGTCGCGACGGCCTGCTCGACGGTCTCCGGAACGCGGGGTGGGCTGCCGACGAACCCGAGCCCCGGACCCTTGGGCAGCGCGGAGCCGAGATTCGACGTGAGGATGATGATGCAGTTGCGGAAATCCGCGGTCACACCCTGCTGGTCGGTGAGCCGTCCGTCGTCGAAAACCTGCAGGAACAGGTCCCAGACCTGCGGATGCGACTTCTCGAACTCGTCGAGCAGCACGACCGAGAACGGGTTCCGTCTGATCTGGTCGATGAGCGATGTGCCCACCATGTCGCGGCGGTCGTGCCCAACGATCCGGGCGAGCGATTCGGGCGTCTGGAGCTCGCTCATGTCGATGCGGACGAGACGGTCCGCGGACCCGAAGAGGCACGCAGCGAGCGTCTTGGCGATCTCCGTCTTGCCCGTGCCCGTGGGGCCGGCGAAGAGGAAGACGCCGAGCGGCCGGGTCGGATCGGTCACGCCGGCCTTCATCATCGCCACGCGCTCCACGAGCGTCTCGATCGCCTCCGGCTGGCCGACGACACGCGATGCGAAGAACCGCGTCAGCTCGTCGAGGTCGAGTTCCCGACGGTCGTCGAGCACCTCCTCCGGCAGCCTCGTCATCCTCCCGAGGCAGGCGATCAGGTCGTCCGTGGTCAGGTCCGACCGGCCCGCGTCGGCCGCGGGCTTGGCGAGGTTCCTGAGGAGATCGACGAGATTCCCGGGGGCCGCCGACTCGCGCAGATACTGCTGCGCGAGGTGGGATGCCTCGCGCAGCAGCGGCTCGGAGAGCGGGTGCGGCGGCCGCGGCCGCTGCCGGTCCCAGCGTCGTGCGAGGTCGAGACTCTCCTCCTCCGGCAGCGGCTCGAGCCGCACGATCTCGAACGCCGTCAGCACGATCGGCTTCGCGCGCAGGATCAGGTCGAGTCCGGCGGGCTCCGTGATCGCGATGAAGGGAAACCGCCCCTCGACCACGGCCGGCAGGACGAGATCGGCGACTCCGGTCGGATTCCCGGCATGCCTGCCGGCGAACAGGAAGCTCTGGAAGGAGGCGGCGCACCACACGGTCCGTCGTGCGCGGCCCAGCTCCTCGATGAGACGCTTGATCCGTTCCTCCATCTGGCCGACGAACGACTGACCCGCGACCAGGTCGATCGACCCGGCACGCCAGACGCTCCAGCCCTGATCGCGCAATCCCCGCCAGACGGCACGCACCAGCGTCGACCGTCCCGTGCCGGGCGCGCCCACGAGCAGCACGGGCCGGGGCGGCACCCGCGTGAGGGCGGCGATGACCCGGCCCTGGTTGGCCGCGAGCGCCGCATGCTCCACGACGATCTCGCCCTCCACCGGACCCTCGAACGTCCCGATGGCCCGCAGGAACCCGGTGTCGACACGGCTCGCCTGCAGCTCGGCGAGCGACGCGAGGAACGCGTCGATCTGGGGGTGTGGAATCGGGCGGACGAGGCTCGCGAGGCGTTGGCAGGTCTCGTCGGAAAGCTCCACGCGGAGCGATTGGGCCGTCGGCACGTCGCCCGCAGCGAGGCGCTCGCGGACGAAGTCGGCGAGCATCGTGCGCATCGGCGACATGCACCACGATTCGTCGATGGCCGACAGCACGAGGCCGATGACGCTCTCCGTGGCTGGAGTGGATGCGGCGATCGCGCGCAGGGCGAAGAATCGCGTGTACGGATGGAAGTCGTTGATCGCCATGAGGAGGCGATCACGGATGTCCCGGTCGATCGGGCGGCGGGCGAGCGCTTCCGCGGCGCACGCGGCGAGGACGAGCACGTCGCCGCTGAAAAAGCCGAAGAGTTCCGCGTCACTCACGGCCGCCACGCGCATGGTCTCGACGCACCGCTCGAAACCGGCCGCGCCCAGCAGATCGGCGGGCTGCGCAGCCCGCTGGCCGTCGTCGCACGCGTCGGCCGCAGCCGCGTAGATGCCCTCCTTCGGATCGGGCGCCGACTCGCTCCCGCGCACCGGCTCCCCCGCCACCAAAGCCTCCTGGGCGCCGGACGGCGGCACGGCCGCGGCTGGCGCCACGTCGGGTCGGGACGCGTGCAGCGCTCGGGCGATCAGATAACCGCCCGCCGCGGTGCCGACGCCGAGCACCGCCACCGCACCGGCCACCGCCCAGTCCATGCGCGACCTCCCGCGTCTCGCGTGATCAGACGAGCCCCCATCGCTTCCGCAGGAACCACTCCGTGCAGAGGGCGCTCGCAAGCAGGAGGAACATCGGCCATGTGTCCCACGGCGTGGCGGACCACTGCTCGAGCGCCTCGAACTCCGCGGGCCTGGTGGCGATGTCGCGGAACGTGCCCGGGAGGTCCTCGGGCGTCCGCACGCCGCCGGGAGTCGACTCGGCGATCTGCCGCATGAGCAGCGGATTCGACCACGGATTCGCCAATTCGACGTCCTGTCGGGCGACCGTGAAGCGGGCGGACCGCTCCTGCGCGGCCGCATTCGGGCGGGATGCGGTCACGACGATCGTCCAGTCGCCCGCCTCCACGCAGTCCGCGACGACGCCGGCATATCCGTCGCCGCTGCGGGCGAGCCGCACGGGCCGACGCGCACCGCTCGGGCTCACGACGTGGGCCTCGATCGACACGTCGCGCGGAGCCTCGTCCGCGGCGGTGACGAACCCCGCGTCGAACGGCAGCGGCGTGCCCGGCGCGATGCGTCGCTGCGCGGGCCGCACCCAGAGCGTGTCGCTCTCGGTGCCGTCCTGACGCGCGAGCCACAGCACCATCTGCCGCCAGAACCGGCGGTGTGCCTCGGCCTCCCCCTGCATCACCCAGCGCCACGTCGAGTCGGCCGCGAAGGCGAGCACGCGTCCGGCACCGTACTCCTGCGCGACCAGGAGCGGTCGACCATCTCCGGTGACGGCCAGCGGCTTCGCGGTCGGCTTGAGACGGCCGAGGTCGTTCGCACCGTCCAGCGCCGGGAGCGACTCCCACGCGGTCCGGGGATCGGCCCCGTCCCGACCGAGCCGCAGGATCGAGACGCCCCCGAAGCGGGGATCGGGCAGCATCTTGAGCGGCCCCTCGAGATGCAGGCCCGCACGGATCGGCTGGTCGAAGGGCTGCCTGGCGAGGCGGTCCGGCTCGAAGGGCAGCAGCGGGCCGAGCCGCGAGCTTCCCCAGCCGCCCGCCTCGAAGGCGTGGAATCCTCCGAGCATGCCGATCCCCGCGCCGCCGCGCACCTTCGCGAGAATCGTGTCGAGGTCGTCGGGCCGCAGCGCCGTCGAGTCGAGGTCCCCCACGAGGAAGACGTCGAAATCGGCGGTGAGGGTCCGGCCGAGATCGACGGGCCAGCGGTCCCTTCTCGTCGAGTCGATCCACTGGAAATCCACCTGCATGTCGGGACTCGCCGCCAGCACGCGTCTCAGGAACCGCTGCTCGACGCGCGGTGCCCCCTCGACGTAGAGCACCCGCAGGCCGCCGTCCACGACCTGGACGAACGTGGAGAGTTCGTTGTTGGAGAGCACCACCTCGCCGTCCTGCGGCTCGACGCGCAGCGTGACCTTGCGCTCGCCGAGCGCCTGTGGCGTCCATTCGAGCCGCACCGGCTCGTCGATCGCCTCTCCCGACGAGGTCACACGGGTCGTGTTGACCTGCACCATGCGGCCGTCGTCGTCCTCCGCGAGGAGCGTCACCTGCGCCTCGCGGCCGGCCAGTCCCTCGAGCCGCACGCGTCCCACCACCTCGAGCATGTTCCTCAGGTAGACGGTCTCCCCGACGGCGAGGCTCGTCACGGAAGCGTCGCGCCCCTGCCCGCCGCCGCGCTGGCGCCCGAACGTCACGCTCCACAGCGGCACGCCCGCCTCGCCGATCCGGCGGGCCGCCGCCTGGGGGGGGACGTCCCGCGGCGCGTAGGCGTGATGCGCGCCGTCGGACAGCACGAACACGCCCGCGACGGTGCGGCCGGCCACGTCCCGCACCGCATCCTCGAGGGCCGAGCCCAGCGCCGTCTCGCCGTGCGAGTCGCCGCGCTGCCAGTCGCCGAGCACGAGCGGTCTCGTGCCGGCGGCCTCGAGTGGACGGAGGTCGCGGTCGAACAACCACGAGACGATCTCGAAGTCCCCGGACCGCGACAGTTCCTCCGCGGCCGGGGATGCCGCCGCCAGGGCCGATCGCATCTCGTCCCAGCGTGACCGGCCGTCCGGACCGTCGGGCACCGTCATGCTCTCCGAGGCATCGGCGAGCACGATCACCACCGATGCCTGCCGGGACTTGCGCACCGAGACGATCGTCGGCCGCACGAGGCAGAGGACGAGCGCCAGAAACGCGAGCAGGCGCAGCGACACCAGCGCGGTCAGGCGACGGCCGCCGGCACGCGTGCGATCGGGGGGCACCGCCACGAGCACGGCCGCGAGCAGGAGCGCGACCAGCGCGACGAGGCTCCACGATCCCACGGGATCGAAGTGCACCGAGAACTCGTCGAGGGTCGTGGCTGCGATCATGCGCCGAGCCCCGGCAACGGGGGCGGACCGGACCGGGGCACCGGGGGTGGTGATGGCGAGGATGGCACGGGTGGCGGTGAAGGCGGCGGGCGTGGCGCGGGAGACGCCGCGTCCGCATCTGCCCGCCGGTCCTGAAGATCGGCCGCCTTGAACGCCGCCGCGGCACGCGTCTCGTCCTCGTCCCGCGGAGCATGGACCCTGTTGGCCACGATCCAGTCGCCGGCCATCGCGAGGGCCGCCAGCAGGATTACCCATCCGAAGAGCTCGGCACCGATACGGTCGAGCTCGACGTCCCGCGCGAGCTCGTCCTCCGACCGCGCGAGCCGTGCCTTCGGCCCGAGGACGGCGGCGAGCTCGTCGGGCCCGAGGCGGCGGAAGTCGGTGGCGGACGGGTCGAGGTTGACGCTGAACCCGGTGGTGACGCCCTGGTCACGGCCACCCGCCTGCACCACGTAATTGCCCGCCTCCCGCGTGGCGGTGAACGTCACCGTGCCGCGCAACGGATCGACCGCCGCAGGGAAGTCGTCGCCGCCGGGTGTGCGCACGAAGGCGGTCGGGACGTCGCGTCGGTCCAGCGGCACCACGGCCGGCGTGCCCGCCACGATGTTGCGCTCGGCGGCGGTGTCGATCGCGTGCAGCAGCATCTCGTTCGCGAGGATCACGAAGGGCCACGGCTCGAACCCCGTGGCGAGCGAGTTCCACGCGTCGGGGTCATCGGCCCCCTGCGAGACCGGGGTCGTCGCGATCACGACGGTGCCCCTGCCCAACCGACGCTCGAGCACCGCCGGCAGGCCGTTGCGAAACGCGACCACCGGCGTCGTCGTGCCCGCCGATGGCTCGGCGGCCGCGATCGCTTCGGGTGCCGGGGCCGGAGCCGGGGCGGCGTCCGGCGAGTCCACAACGGCCTGCTCCGCGGCGGGCTCGTCAGGCACGAACTCCCACTGCCTGAGCACGGGAAACTCCTGCCAGGGCACGGCATCGCCGACGCGACGAAACGCCGCGAGGAGCGGGTGATCGAGCGTCGGTTGGGCAGGGGCACCGTCGTGATCGCGACGACCCCGGTCTCGCAGGGGGCCGATGACCCCGACGCGTGGAACTCGCTC
>JBJTBO010000402.1:0-3674 GCA_046091445.1 Planctomycetaceae bacterium
GGTCGGCGGTGGAGCGGCCGGCCGCGGGCTCGATGCCGGCCGCCAACGAGAGCGCCTGGACGAGCCGCCCGCGGGACACCCTGCCGTCGGCGGGCGTGGCGCGGACGACCGCCAGCGATGCGGCGCGGGCTGCCTCGGGAACCGGGCTCTCCGTGGAGTCTCGAAACAGGGCCGCGAGACAGTCCTCCGCCTCGGCCACCGCGAGGCCGGCCTCGTCCTGGAACACGCCCTGGTCATTGCGGCGCGGCACGCCACGGCAACCAAGCATCTGCTCGACGACATGAGACCGGGTGCCGGCGAGCGCGTCGTCGAAATAGACGAGCGACTGCCCGTGCCGCTCGAGGCCGGTGAGCTGCACCTTTCGCACGTCCACCTCGTGCGGAAGCACGCCCTCCGCGAGCGCGTGGTGCATCGCCACCGCGCAGGCATGTCCCTGGAGCAGGCGGCCCGTCTCCATCCGCGGGAAGGCGGCGTAGGCCTGGTGCGTATAGGCGCCCGCCGAGGCGACGAGCAGGCCGGTCACCTCCGCGGGACGCGGCACGAAGACGTCGAACGGGATGCAGGGGGCCCCGAAGTCGTGAAAGCCGGCGAGACGCAGCAGCTGCATCCCCTCGGGTCCGCTGCCCGGCACCCGCTCGCGGTGCACGCCGTGGATGTCGACGAGCATCGCGTTGAAATAGGCCGCCCGCGGGTGCCAGAACCGCTTCTGCACGAAGAGGCCGGAGCCGTCGTCCTCGATGAGCCTGCCGCCGAACACGTGATCGTTGACGAGGCGACGCCCCTCCCGCATGTAGATGAGCCCGGGCAGCGGCGCGTCACCGGCGTTGGTGGTGGTGCCGAAGTCGGCGAGCGTGTACTTCGCCGGGAGCCCCTCGCGGAAGTCGCGTGACGAGAGTCCGTAGCGATACTCCCGCTTCACGTGCTGGAGGTGCCAGAGGCCGCGAAGGACGTGTGCGAGGTGGGCCTTCTCGTTGGCCTCGCGGTCGCGGATGTCGAACGACTCGAGCACGTGACGGCCGTCGGGCATCCGCCAGCCCTCGACGGTCGAGAGGTAGTGGTCGATGTTCCAGCGGCGGTGGGTCGCGTCGAGCGGCACGCCGTAGACGCCCTGCTCCCACCAGGCGAACTCGGCCGGGTCGTAGCCTGCCGGCTCGCGGGCGAGCACCCACGGGCTCTCGGGCGTGCCGGTGCCGAAGTCCTCGAGCGTGACGGACCCGTTCCAGCCCATCGTCGCCGGCGCGTCGTCGGCCTCGTGGGTGGTGCCGTCGACCTCGGGACCTCCCGCCACGAGCAGCGACCCGATGCGCCTCTCGCGCGTGAAGATCCGGCCGGCATACGACTCCTGGTGTCGTGTCGGATCCTCGCTCGCCACCCGCGCCTCGCGCCGCAGCGTCGTCGTCGCGCCCGCGAGGAACGCGACGTCCCCCTCGATCTCGGCGTCGATCACGGCGTCGGCCGCGATGACGATCCGCCGGCCCGGGTCGCGGCGGTCGCCGAACGTCACGCCGCGCACGCGGCGGGTGGCGGGATCCTTCTCGACCGCCACCGGATACAGATCCGCGAGCACCGAGAGGCTCGGCAGAGCCTGCACCTGGCGCAGCGTCTCGCCCCAGAAGACATGGAAGGGCGCGAAGTAGCCCTCGCCGTTGTGGCGGCCATGGCGGCCGAACCCCGTGGTGACCCGCGCGACGACGTCGTACTCGAGCGCGAGACCGCCGAGATACCGCATCGGCAGGTCGCTGTCCGGGTTGATGCCGTTGGTGGACAGGCCGCCGATGTCGCGTGGGGCACGCACGACCCAGATCGTGGGCATGCCGAGCCGCCCCGCGGTGATCGCGGCGGCCGTGCCGGCGCTCGAGCCCCCGACGACGAGCAGTCGCGTGGCGTAGGCGTCCCGTGCCGCGACGAACGGATGCGGCTCCGCGGCGGCGACGATCGGCGGGCCGGCCGCGACCAGACCGATGGCGACGGCGGCCGACGCCACGATGCTCCGTTGCATGGGCACTCCACTCCCGTGGGAATCCATCGCCTGCCAGCGCGTCGCTCGCGCGACGATCGCCCCGCGCCACGTCACGAGGGCGTGGCCTGGGTCGCGTACACGCGGCAGTGTTCCAGATAGGCCTTTTCGTGCGTCGCCAGGAGGTCGACGACGCTCGCCCAGAGCCACGAGGGTGCCTCGAGCGTCTTCGAGTGGTGGGCGTCGAGTTCCTGCTGCCAGGCCGACCGCGTGGGCTCATCCATCTGCCGCGCATGCGCCTTGCCGACGACGCTCGCGAGGAAGCGGGCGAGCTTCATCGCCTCGGCGCACGTGAGGTCGGCCACGTCGAACTTGAGATCCTGCGGCAGGAGCTCGCGGACGAAGACCGGTCGATCAAGCACCTTCGCGGCGAGCATCCGGTCGCCGAGCGCGGGCGACAGGTGCCATGCGCCCGTCACCACGCGCTGACCATGATCGGCCGGCATGTCGACATCGGCCAGGTGCGGCGCCAGTGGAGGCACGGCCTCCTTGACGTCCACGAGACACAGTTCCCCCTTCCTGCCGCCGACGGAGACGAGCACGGCGCAGCGGAGCAGGCCCAGGGAGCTGCATCCCTTCACCCAGTAGGCCGCGTCGACCACCTCGATCTCCGCATCGTCCTCGCGGGACTTCAGCGCGGTCACGAGCCGCCGGCCGGCATCGGTGGCGAAGAGCGCGACGACCGCCTCCCGCTCCTCGGGAGAGAGCGGCCAGAAGGTGCGACCGAGCGGGATGGTCGGCGTGGTGTCCTCGATCCGCTCGCGGGCGAGATCCTTCCAGGTGCGCTTGTGCGCCGCCTTCATCGCCGCCTGGACGACGGCCGGCAGTTCGTCGTCGGCATCGGCGGCGGGGGCGAAGCTCTGCTCGTAGCCTTCGATGATCTGTTCCATCATCCACGCGGTGGTGACACCTGGCAGATCGGAGCCCCGGGCGGCGCTGGCCATCGAAAGCCCCAGCCGGATCAGGTCGTGGGCCGGATTGCCGACGACGGTCTGGTCGAGGTCCCGGATCTGGATGGACACCGTCCCCTTGGCGCTGGCGATCGGGCCGATGTTGCCCGCGTGGCAGTCGCCGCAGATCCAGACCGGCGGCCCGGCCGGCACGGACTGCCCGAGGTTGCCCTCGAGCCAGTCGTAGAAGTTCTTCGTGTTGCCCCGCACGTACGCGTGGGCCGAGCGGGCCATCTTCAGCTGCCGTCGCGCCTTGAGGGCGGCGGGACGTTCGGCGGGGGCGGGCAGTACGACTTCCTTCGTCGGCATGGCATCGCGTCCGGAAATGCGGTCCAGGGCCTTCCCATCGGGCACGTCCCCCGCATCTTGCGCCGTCGGGGACCTCGTCACAAGCGAGGGTGGCCGGTCCGGGCTGCCGGTCGAACCAATCCGTTGCCGCTGACGTCTTCCCAAGTAGGCTTTTGAGAGGTCGTCCGGGTCTTCCGTGCCGGAACCCGCCGGGGCCCGTCACTCCCTGCAACGCCGGTCATGTTCCACTCGGACCGCACGTCGACGCGATCACGCCGCAGGCTCCGCCGCGCCCGTGCTCGAGTGGCAAGGCCGTTGGGAGCCTCGGCCATCGAGTGCCTCGAGCCCCGCCGGCCGCTGGCCGTGAACGTCGTGTTCACCCCGCCCCCGGACGGCGGCCCCGACGCCCCGTCGCTCAC
>JBJTBO010000403.1:0-2805 GCA_046091445.1 Planctomycetaceae bacterium
GCTCCAATCGCACGGGCTGATCCAAACGTACCGGCCGCGGTGGCATCCAGATCGGCCGTCGGCCCGGACCTGCGGCGGTGCGCATCGGTCGCGCGACCCGTGTCGCGGTGACGGGCGCGAGCTCCATGGGGCAGGTGGCCACCCAGGCATGCTCCGGCTGGGGATCGGCCACCTCGCAGGGCACGAAGACCGCCGACCGGCCGAGCCGGCCGCAGAGACGGTCGAGCAGCATTCCCACCGCCACGGCCTGCGATTCCGCGCTGTCCCCAATGCCGGCCGCCGTGTCGGTCGTGAACAGCGATCGCTGCCGGCACACCGCCGCGCCGGCCGCCACCACCTCCCCGCTCACCGCCGACAGTTCCCTGGGTGGCCTGCAGCGGCCCAGCCTGAGCCGCACGAGATCGACGAGATGGGTGATCGAGCAGCTCGGCCGGAACAGGCCCACGTCGATCACGGTCGGTGCCCGTCCGACACCGCCGTCGAGGCGCGCCTGCACCGTGAGGATGCCCTCGCCACGTGCTGCCAACGGCACGACGCACGCCCGCACCAGCCGCTCCCCCACCGCGATGAGCGCCTGCTCGCCCAGATCGTCGAGCGCCACGGGCATGGCGAAGGTCTCGACGGCCCGTGGCAGTTCGTCGTCGGTGGCGTCCGCGGCATTCATCTCCTGCGGGTCGCAGGGGCGTCCGCTGCCGACGGATCGGCCCGTGAGCCGTCCCCAGGGTTCCGCCAACGTGCCGAGAAATCGTGCGAGGCACCGGGAAACCTGCGGTGGAAACCGGGCGGCCAGGCGATCAGCCGGCAGGCGTAGCATGGCGCCGATCGAGTCCATGCCCAGCTCCTGCAGCAGTGCCAGCGTGTCGCGATCCAGCTCCAGGGCCGACACCGGCAGGCCCGCCAGCATCGAGGCCGTCTCGCCCGGCGGCACGACGGCCCACCGCTGCCTGCGATGCGGCGGCTTCCGCCACGCGTGTGACGGCGGCAGCAGGTCGGTGTGCCGGGCGGCGGCGCGGGCGGCGGACGCCGTGTCGGCGATGGCCACTCGGGCGTGCAGGCCGCGCGCCGCCAGCGTCCAGACGACCGTGCGCACCAGTGCCGCCTCGCCGCCGAAGAAACCGGCCGTACCCGTGACGTCGAGATGGATGCATTCAGGCGGCAGTGCCGCCGTCGCCGACGGGACGCTGCGAGACGGCGGCTCCGGCGCCTCGAGGCCGCACGTGGGCGAGAACCGACGACACCAGCGGGCCACCTGAACGAGCGCGGTCCGATCGGCCGCCGGATCGTCGTGGTCCACCACCGCCATGTGGCATGCGCGAGAGCCGTGGGAGAGTGCGAGCACCGCCATCGCCTCGGCCAGCGTCATGCCCGGCCGGATGGGGGCGCCACGACCACCACCCCGATCCGGCCGCGTGGACGCGCCACGTGGTGGAATGGCCCATGCCCATGAGACGACCGTCAGCGTGCCGCGCCGCCCCCGGCTGCAGACGAACACGGGCACGTCGCGCCGTTCCGGCCGCTCGAGGAGCCGCCGTTGCACCGGCCAGCGCGGCAGCCAGATGGCGAGCACGCGACGGCTGCGGGGCTCGTCACATCGTGGCACGTGCCACCTCGCTTTCGACGGGCGGCGCACCCCGCCGGTATGCCGCGGCAGGTGCAGCCTTCCATTCATGGACCGGTCCCTCGCCGCCACGCGCCACATCGAGCACGACGTCGGCCGTGCCTCCCGCAACGGCGGCGGACCATGTTCCACCGACGATCCGCACGCGCAGCCGCCGCTCCAGCAGCCTCCCGCTCGGCAGGGACGACACGGCCAGCCGTGCCTCGGCCCACGACGACTCACCGTGTGCGCCGCCCGGCCGAACGATGAGCCCCACCGCACCACTCGCCCGCGCCGCCAATTGCCACCGGCGCATCGCCGTCGTCCAGCGACGGTCGGACGACGGCCGCTGCCGGGACGGGCTCGCATCGGGCACGGGTCCGTGCGAGGTGCGCGGCACGATGGCGCGCGGCCACGCCACGACGGCCGCCACGCCTGGGCAGCGCAACGCCTGATCGATCGCCCAGATCTCGTCGTCGTCGCGAGATGGTCGGGCCACCACCAGGTGCGCCGCCGGCGTTGATCCGGCGAGCCAGGGCAGCATGGCCGGCGGATGAAACCAGCCGGTGCGATCGACCACCACGATCGTCCGCGGCGGGACCGTGCCCGACGAGGTCATGACGGCACGTGCCAGCGCATGGGCGACCACGCAGGCCAGCGTCACGGCGCCCGTGGCAGGGCCGTGCGAGACGGCCGAATCCGTGCCATGGCCCTGCATCGGTTCGGCCATCCACTCGAGCAGGCTGCCGCGTCGCACGCCGCCTGCTGGCAGCAGGGCGTCGAGCGCAGGACATCCGCTCGACACCGCATCCCGCGACTGTTCCCGGCATCGCAGGGAGCCGGCGCTGAGGATGCCGGCCGGCAGTCCCGCGAGAGCGGCGCTCCTGCCCGGTCTGCCGGCCGTTCTGGTGTCACGGCCGTCGCGGCATGGCGCCGCCTCCATCCCGAACGTCACCATGGCGTGGGCCTCCATCCGGTCCCGGGCTTCCGTTCGTCCTCGCGGTGCGATCACGGCGATGAATGAACGCGTGTACACTATTCCGGCGCGAGCCTGTCGTCAACAGCGCCCGGGGGCCGTGCGGTATGCTCCCGTCACCGCTTCATCGCCGCTCCCCCGAGTCCCGTGGACGCGCCATGCGACATCCCGTCCCGCTTCGTCGCCGCATGTGGGCGTCCATCGGCTTCGTGATCGGCGTCGGGCTGCCTCT
>JBJTBO010000404.1:0-4207 GCA_046091445.1 Planctomycetaceae bacterium
CGCGGGGCGGTCATCGTGCTCGCGGTGCTCTGGGTCTATGCACCGGTCTGCCATCCTTTCCACTCCCCCGAGTGGCTCTGGGACGACGACTCGCTTCTCACCGCGAATGCGACCGTTCAGTCCACGACGCCCGCCGCGCTCACGAAACTCTGGTTCAATCCCGATGGCGTCGATTACTTCCCGCTGAGCTACACGGCGCTCTGGCTCCAGTGGCCCCTGTTCGGCACCTGGTCCACCGGCTACCACGCCGTGTCAATCGTGCTGCACGCCCTCTCGAGCCTGCTGGTCTGGCGGCTCCTGGCGGTGATGCGAGTACCGGGCTGCTGGCTCGCGGCCCTCCTCTTCGCCGTGCACCCCGTCTGCGTGGAGTCGGTGGCGTGGGTGTCGGAACTCAAGAACACGCTTTCGCTGCCCCTCTTCCTGATCGCCGCCACGCACTTCGTTGCGTTTGATGATCTGGTCCACGGCGGGTCGGCGGGAACGACCGCTCCCGCTGAAGCGGAACGCCACTACTGGCTCGCGTTGCTCTTTTTCCTGCTCGCGATGTTCGCCAAGACATCGGTGGTGATGCTGCCCGTCGTCCTGCTCCTGCACGCCTGGTGGAGACGCGGCAGGGTCACGACGACCGACGTCGTGCGTGCGGCGCCGTTCTTCCTCGTGTCGCTCGTGCTGGGCCTCGTGACCGTCTCGTTCCAGCACGAGCGGGCGATCGGCGACGAGGCGATCCCAGTCGGGGGCCTCGCCTCGCGGATCGCCACGGCCGGGCTGTCGATCCTCTGGTATCTGCGGCTCCTCATCTGGCCCGTCAACCTGATGCCGATCTATCCGCGCTGGGAGGTCGACCCTCCCCGCGTCTGGCAGTTTCTCGCCTGGCTCCCGATCTTCGGAGGGCTCTGGGCCTGCTGGAGGCATCGCGACGCGACCGGTCCGCCGGGTTGGGAACGCTGGGGTCGCCACGCGCTCTTCGCCTTCGGCTTCTTTCTGCTCATGGTGGTCCCGGTGCTCGGGTTCGTGACCATCGCCTACATGCGGATCACATGGGCGGCTGATCACTTCATCTACCTGCCGATGATCGGGCCGATCGCGCTGGCCGCCGCCGCGCTGGTCACGGGAGCGGAGCGACTGCCGGAGCGGTCCTGGACGTTGACGCGGGTGTGGGCCGTCTGCCTCGTGGCCGGGCTGGCGATCCTCGCCTACCGGTACGCCGGTGCCTGGGTCAACGAGGACGCCCTCTGGACACACACGCTCTCGCACAATCCCGACGCCTGGCAGGCGCATAACCGCCTCGGAGTTCGCAAGTATTCCCGCGGGCACATCGACGACCTCGAGCCCGCCGACGGCGTCCGCAGTCTCGGCGCCCTGCATCACTTCATGCGCTCCACGGCGCTTCGGCCTGACCTCGGCGAGACGCACAACAACCTCGGCCTCGCGCTCTCGGCGAGGGGACGCCTCCCGGAGGCCATCGAGCAGTTCCGTGAAGCCGCCCGGGTGACGCCGAGGGATCCGCGCATCCGGGTCAACCTCGCCAACTCGCTCGTCGCCGCCGGCCGCTTCGAGGAGGCCGGGGCGATCTACGAGTCACTCCTCCGGCTGCAGCCCGACAATCCCGCGCTGCTCAATAATCTTGGCGTGACCCTCCATCGTCGCGGGAGACGCGACGACGCCATCGTGCTGTTTCGTCGGGCGCTCTCCATCGCGCCGAACCTGAAGGACGCCCAGGAGAGCCTCGCGATCGCGCTCGGCGAGAAACCCGACCCGTACGGACCTGCCACCTCCGGCCCGGCAGCGGCCTCGCCGGAGAAGCCGGAGTCGCCCGCGCCCGCCCAGTCGGTTCCGCCCGCGGCCGGTTCCTGAGGGGACGCCCACGCCGCGCGTCACCATCCCAGCCAGGTGCGGCCGGCGAGTCGCAGCAGGTCGCCGATGCTACGGCAGCTCTCCCGGATACCGGCCTTGCTCGAGCCGCGGGTGCGGTCGGTGAACGTGATCGGCACCTCGACGATCCGGCCCCCGGCCCGGTGCACCCGCCACAGAAAATCCTCCTGAAAGGCGTACCCTTCGGCGAACGGTCCTGTGACGCTCCCGAGAATCTCGAGGCGCACGGCCCGAAAGCCGCTCGACGCGTCCCGCACCGGTACACGCAGCACGACGCGCGTGAACCAGCCGACGAGCCAGCTCGCGACGTGACGTGATGGCGGCCAGCCTACGATCCGTCCTCCCGGCACCCGCCGCGACCCGATCGCCACCGCGGCCGACCCATCGCCTGGCGGGCCGAGCGCCGCGACGAGCCGCGGCACGTCGGTGGGATCGTGGCTGAAGTCGGCGTCGAGGTTCACCGCGATCTCGAAGCCGTGTCGCCTGGCCAGTTCGAGGCCCTCGAGCGTTGCCGAGCCCAAGCCGCGCCGTCCGCGACGCACGAGCACGTGGAGCCGTGGCTCCCGCTCGGCTCGGTCCAGCACCACCCGTCCCGTGCCGTCGGGCGAATCGTCATCGACCACGAGCACCTGGATCGCCGGGTCGACCGCCAGCAGCGCGTCGATCAGCGGCCCGATGTTGTCGCGCTCGTCGAACGTCGCCGCGAGGGCGATCACCCGTCCGGGTGGCCAAGCCTCGGGCGATCGCAGGTCGTCAGCCATGGGAGTGCGCGAGCCAGCGTTCGGCGTCGAGGGCCGACATGCAGCCGGTGCCCGCCGCCGAGATCGCCTGCCGGTAGTAGTCGTCGGCGACGTCGCCCGCCGCGAAGACGCCCTCCACGCTCGTGTCGGTGCGGAAGTGCTTCTTCCAGACGATGTATTTCTTGGCCGTCAGCTCCAGCTGGCCGTCGAGGAAGGCCGTGTTGGGCGTGTGGCCGATCGCGAGGAAGACACCGGCGGCCTCGACCTCGGTCGTGCGTCCCCGCTCCGTCGTGCTCTCGAGCCGGACACCCGTCACCCCACGGGCGTCGTCCCCGAGCACCTCGGCGAGCGCCTGGTTGAAATGGATCGTGATCTTCGGATCGTCAACCGCCCTCTGGGCCATGATCTTCGACGCACGCAGCGTGTCGCGGCGGTGCACGAGGTGCACCGTGCTCGCGAACTTCGTGAGGTAGGTGGCCTCCTCGACGGCCGAGTCGCCACCGCCGACCACCACGAGCGGCCGGTTGCGGACTCGGGGCTGCGCGCCGTCGCAGACGGCGCAGGCGCTCACCCCCCGGTTCTTGAAATGCTCCTCGCTCGGCAGGCCGAGCCAGTTGGCGCTCGCACCGGTCGCCACGATCACGGCACGTGCCGTGATCTCGCCACCGGCCGCCGGAAACAACCGGAAGGGACGTCGCGAGAAGTCGACCCGCTCGATGTCGTCGGTCATGATCCGCGTGCCGAAGTTGACCGCCTGCTGACGCATGAGCTCCATGAGTTCCGGTCCGGTCACGCCGTGCCCCTCGTGGGGTGGCATCATCATCCTCCGCTCCGACGGCAGGGCGGAGTCGAGGAACCGGCCAAGGTCGCCCGCGGGAAAGCCTGCGTAGTTCTCCACCTCGCTCGTGAGCGCGAGCTGACCGAGCGGCAGCGTCCCGGCCATGCGGTTTTTCTCCGAGATCGCCCCCTCGAAGACGAGCGGCTGCAGCTGGGCACGGGCGGCGTACGTCGCCGCGGACCACCCCGCGGGTCCGCTCCCGATGATGATGACGGTCTCGGCGGCGGTGGCGGAACGGGAATCAGCCATGACGACGGGCTCCTGGAGTGGTCGGGCACGGGCGGTCGTCCCTGTCGACGACGCGCCGGCGAACGGGCATGATGGTGGAGACCGCATCGCTGCGGAAGAGCCGATCGACGTTTCGCGTGCCGGCCCGCCGTGATCGTGGTCGCGTCACCGAGGTCCACGCCCCGGGCCTCACGGAGCCCCGGCCACGATGACCCGCGACACCGGACGACGAGGCCACCGCACCCCGCTGCCGACGAAGCCCTGCGTCGCCTGCGGCCGCCCGTTCGCGTGGCGAAGGAAGTGGGCCGCCTGCTGGGACCAGGTCAGGTTCTGCAGCGACCGCTGCCGCATCACGGCACGGAAGGAGAAGCGGGCGTCGGCATCCCGCCCGGCGTCGGCAGCCCCTCTTCCTCGATCGGCCGGCCGAACTTGTCGCGTGCGACCGGCGTGAACCCCCGCGGGACGATCGGCAGAGCGGCCGCCTTCCTGAGAGACTCCCGGCGCTCGCCCGGGATCCGCACGATCGGTG
>JBJTBO010000405.1:0-3596 GCA_046091445.1 Planctomycetaceae bacterium
GCCCGTGCCATCGAGCCGGCGTGGGTGACCAGCGCAGCCCGGAGGGCGAAAGCGCAGTCACCTTCGAGAGAGCGGAGGGCATGGATGCCCGCAGCGAACGTCCGGACGAGATGGCACGGGCAGCCCCGGCGTCGGTTGGGCGCGTCAGCTCAAAAAATCCCCAGCGCCTCGAGCGAGTACCGCACGACGAGGCCGGCGACCACCACGCTCACCATGCTCATGAGTTTCACGAGGATGTTGAGGCTCGGGCCGCTCGTGTCCTTGAACGGATCGCCCACCGTGTCGCCCACGACCGCGGCCTTATGGGCCTCGGTGCCCTTGCCGCCGTGCACGCCGCTCTCGATATGCTTCTTGGCGTTGTCCCAGGCGCCTCCCGCGTTGGCCATGAACACGGCCACGCAGAAGCCGGTGGTGAGGCCGCCCACGAGTAGCCCCATCACGCCGCCGACGCCGAGCAGGAGACCGGTGACGATCGGCACCACGAGGGCCAGGAGCGACGGGAGCACCATCTCCTTCTGGGCCGCCTTCGTACTGATCGCGACGGGCGAGGCATAGTCGGGGGTGTCGGTGCCCTGCATGATCCCCGGCTTCTCGCGGAACTGGCGGCGGACCTCCTCCACCATGCCCTTCGCGGCCCGGCCCACCGCCTTCATCGTCAGGGCGCAGAAGACGAACGTGCTCATCGCACCGAGGAACATGCCCACGAGCACCTTCGGGTTCATGAGGGTGACGTCGTAGAAGCGCATGTAGTCCGCCATGTAGGCCTTCTTCACCTCGACGACCCGCCGCTCGCTCGTGAGCTTCTCGATCGTTTCGGCATCCGGCGCGGGCTCGACGAGGCTCTTGGCCGGGAGCTTGGCGAATCCCGGCAGCGCGCTCGGATCGAGCACCATCCACGTGCTGTTCTTCTCGGGTTCGGGCCCGAGCTTCACGGCGATGCCCTTCGAGAGCTTCACCCACTGGCCTTCGGTGAGCTGCGTGCGCTTGCCGCCCACGGTCAGGTATTGGTCGGGCGTGCCCTCCACGTTCTCGGCGACGGCCTGACCCCAGCGGTCGAACCCGATCCGCACTTCCTCGACGTAGGCCGCCAGCAGGGCCAGGGCGGTGAGCGCCGCCGAACCGATCGCGAAGCCCTTGCCCGTCGCGGCGGTCGTGTTCCCCAGGGCGTCGAGGGCATCGGTCCGCTCTCGGACCATCTCGGGCAGGCCCGCCATCTGGGCGTTGCCGCCGGCGTTGTCGGCGATCGGACCGTAGGCATCCGTCGCCAGCGTGATGCCGAGCGTGGAGAGCATGCCGACGGCGGCGATGCCCACGCCATAGAGGCCCATCGCGAAGGCGGCGGGCGAGGAAAAGTCGAAGCGGTTGGCGAAGCCGAAGGCGAGGAGCGTGGCGGCACCCGTGATCATGACCGGTGCCCACGTCGAGAGCATGCCCTCGGCGACGCCGCCGATGATGATCGTGGCGGGACCGGTGAGGGCCTGGTCGGCGAGTTCCTGCGTCGGCTTGTACTCGTTGCTCGTCGAATACTCCGTCCACTTGCCGATCAGCCAGCCCGCCACCAGGCCGATGATCACCGACACGGCCACGCCCAGATGGCTCCAGCCGAGGAGCATCCAGGTGAGGACGAGCGATGCGCCGACGATGGCGATCGTGGACAGGTTGATGCCCTTGGCGAGGGCCGCGAGCAGGGCTTTCTGCGAGGAATCCTCCTGCGTGCGCACCTGGAAGATGCCCCACACCGAGAGCAGCGTGCCCACCGCGGCGATCGCCATCGGCAGGAACAGCGCCGCCATCTGCATGCGGTAGTCACCCATGAACGCCGCCACGCCGAGGGCCGCGGTGGCGAGGATCGAGCCGCAGTAGCTCTCGTAGAGATCGGCTCCCATGCCGGCCACGTCGCCCACGTTGTCGCCCACGTTGTCGGCGATCGTGGCGGGATTGCGGGCGTCGTCCTCGGGGATGCTGTGCTCCACCTTCCCCACGAGATCGGCACCCACATCGGCCGCCTTGGTGAAGATGCCGCCGCCCACGCGGGCGAAGAGGGCCTGGGAACTGGCGCCCATGCCGAAGCAGAGCATCGTGACCGTGATCTCCTCGAGCGACAGCGGCTTGAAGCCGAGCGCCGGCACCGCCCAGTAGAGGATGAAGAACCAGAGCATGATGTCGAGCAGGCCCAGGCCCACGACCGTGAGGCCCATGACCGCGCCCGCGCGGAAGGCGATCTGCAGGCCCTCGTTGAGCGACCGCTCGGCACCGGCCGCCGTGCGGTTGCTGGCGAGCGTGGCCGTCTTCATGCCGAACCAGCCGGCGAGCCCCGAGAACAGGCCGCCGGAGATGAAGGCGAACGGCACCCACGGGCTCTGCACCTTGAGTGCGAAGGCCATGATCGCCAGGAGCACGAAGATGGCGACGAAGAACAGCGCCACCACCTTCTACTGCTGCTTGAGGTAGGCGTCGGCGCCCGTGCGGACGTAGCCGGCGATGTCGATCATCCTCTGCGTACCGGGATCCTGCCGCTCCATCCAGCCGTAAAACTGCCAGGCCTGCCAAAGGGCAAGCGAGGCACCGGCGACGCCGAGCAGCCACCAGAATCCGAATGGCCCGAGCAACCAGGCCGTCTCTCCGGCTGCGGGGGCCGCCTCGGCGGCCAGAACCGGCACGGGCAGGGTGGCGACGAGCGCAGCCGCGGCGGCGACGAACGGTGGGAAAGACGACTTCACGAGCGGCGTGCTCCGGGGCGGGGATCGGTGTGCTTCAGACGCGGGCACGGGCACGGAACCCCGCCTCGCGGGCGAAATTGAAACCGCCCCGCAAAGGCGTGTCAAACGCCGCGAGCGTGGCCCGGGCGGCTCACGACGCGGGCTCGTCAGGGCCGATCGCGGCGTCGGCCTCCTCCTGCTCGCTCGGAGGCACGGGCACCACGGCCGCGAGCGCGTCCCCGTCATCGACACGCATGATCCGCACGCCCTGCGTGTTGCGCCCCATCGGGCGGACCTCGCGCACGTTGACGCGCTGGATCTTGCCACGGGCGGTCATCATCAGCACCTGATCCTCGTCACGGACCGACACGATCGACACGACGGCGCCGTTGCGGGCGCTCGCCTTGATGTCGCGCAGCCCCTTGCCGCCGCGGTGCTGGGTGCGATACCGCATGCCGCTCGAGGTCTCATCGTCGGACTCCTCGCCGGCCGGTTCAGCCGCCTCGACCTCGCCGCTGCCTTCGCCGTCCTCTCCGGGCGCCGGCCCCGACAAGGGCGTGCCGCTGCCAAAGGGCGTCCGCTTGCCGTAGCCGTTTTCACAGACGGTCAGCAGGGTCGCGTCGGGATCGGCCACCACCATGCCGACGAGCCGGTCACCCGCACCGAGCTTGATGCCGCGAACGCCGCTCGTGTCCCGCCCCATCGGCCGGGCGTCGCTCTCCGGGAACCGGATCGCCATCCCCTTGGCCGTGGCGAGAACGAGCTCGTCCCCCGGCTTCGTGATCACCGCGTCGACGAGCTCGTCCCCCTCGCGGAGCTTGACGGCGATGAGGCCCTTCGTCCGTCGGCGGCGATACTGCTCGTGCGCCGTCTTCTTCACCATGCCGCTCCGCGTGG
>JBJTBO010000406.1:0-8298 GCA_046091445.1 Planctomycetaceae bacterium
CGCATCCTGGGCCGCGCGGCGGTCCGCGCGAGCGCCACCGCGACGCGGGCGTCGTCGAACTGCCCGTCGACGTAGCGCACCGCGCCGACGAGTTCCGCCGATCGCCCCCCACGGTTCACCGCCCGGGCCAGCCCGGGCGCACTCGCGAGCGCCGCCGCGCGGCCCAGGATGCGCGTGCGCCCCAGTCCCGCGCCCCCGGCGAGCAGGTCGTAGGCGGCCAGGCCCACGCCGAGGGCCCAGGTGTCGACGAGCCGACCACGCCGGCCGTACGCGGGCACCATGAACGGGAGCGCGCCCGCGCGGTGCGGCGCGTTGTCGAGCAGCAGCGCCCGTTCCCGCAGGGCCTCGCGCACGAGCCGCACGTTCCCCTGCGCGAGGTAGCGGACGCCGCCGTGGACCAGTTGCGTCGAACGGCTCGCGGGGCCCTGCGCGAAATCCTCCGCCTCGACGACCGCGACGGCGAGGCCGCGGGCCGCGGCGTCGAGCGCGACGCCCAGCCCCGTCGCGCCGCCCCCGACGACGAGCAGGTCGAAGGGCTCGATGCGCGACCGCTCGAGTCGTTCGACCGCCGACGTGCGATCCGCGGCGGGGGTGTCGGGCATGGCCATGGCGTGCGCGTGCTCGGGGCGCGGAATCCGCCGCGCCGGGGGACGACCGTCGCCGATCGCTCGGGACCCGTCGCGGCCCGGCCGGGACGATACCGCACACCGCCCGCCACCCGGCGTCCATCCGCCTCGCGACGCGGCCGGCATCATCGTTCCCCGTGGCATGACCGGGACAACCGGCCCCACGGGCACGAGGCCGGGGGCGACCGCACGCGCCGATTCGCTCGCGGGGCTGCACTTTTCCCGGCGCACGCTACGCTCTGGGAGAGACGTGCGGAATCTTCGTCGCGGGCGCATTCCATGCAGGACGCAGTGCGGGTCGGTGTCGTCGGGCTGGGCACCGTCGGGTCCGGAGCGGTGCGCCTCCTCGTGGAGTCGTCGGAGCACATCGAGCGGCACGCCGGCCGGCCGATCGTCGTCGCGCGGGCGGTCTGCCGGGACGTGTCCCGCGAGCGCGGCCTGCCTCTCTCCCGGGACTGCATCTCGAGCGACATCCGGGACATCGCCGGAGATCCGTCCATCTCCGTGGCGGCCCTCCTCGTCGGCGGGCTCGAACCCGCCCGATCGATGATGGTCGCGCTCCTCGATTCGGGGAAGGACGTGGTCACGGCCAACAAGGCCCTGCTCGCCGAGCACGGGCCCGAGCTCTTCGACCTGGCCCGCAGGCGCGGGCGGTCCATCGCCTTCGAGGCGGCGGTCGCCGGCGGGATCCCGATCGTCGCGGCGATCAGCGAGTGCCTCGCCGCCAACCGCATCGAGAGCATCCGCGGTATCCTCAACGGCACGAGCAACTTCATCCTCTCGAAGATGGAGGAGGACTCGGCCGATTACGGCGAGGTGCTCGCGCTCGCGCAGGAGAAGGGCTTCGCCGAGGCCGACCCGGCGATGGACGTCGACGGCACCGACGCCACGCAGAAGCTCGCGATTCTCGCGCACCTCGCCTTCGGCGCGTGGGTGCCGTGGGGGGAAATCCCGCGCACCGGCATCGAGGGGATCGATCTCGGGCTCATCACGTGCGCCCGTGAGCTCGGCTACCGCATCCGGCTGGTCGCTGTCGCGGCCCGCACGGGCGATGACGCCGCCCCCGGTCCGCTCGCGCTGCGGGTCTCGCCGGCGCTCGTCCGGCTGGGCACCCCGCTGGCGGAGACGCGGGGCGCGTACAACGCCGTGAGCCTCGTGGGCGACGCCGTCGGTCGGATGTTCTTTCACGGCCTCGGGGCCGGGCAGATGCCGACCGCTTCGGCCGTCGTCGCCGACATCATCGACACGGTCGTGGGACGGGCCGCGATCACGTTTCGCACCACCGGCGTGCTCGACGTGGACAGCCCGGCGGCACGCATCGGCGGCGTCGAGACGCACGAGCGCCGCTTCCTGCGGAGTCCGGTGGTCGACCGGCCGGGCGTGCTCGCCGAGATCGCCGGCATCCTCGGGCAGCACGGCATCTCGATCGCGTCGTTCATCCAGCACGAGGCGGCGGGCAACGGTGACGCCGCCGGTGCCGCCGTCCCGCTCATCATCATGACGCACCACTGCGGATCAAACGCCATGGCGCAGGCCCTCGCCGCCATCGAGCGGTCGGCCACGGTGCGGGGGACCGGCGTCTGCCTGCCCGTGCTCGACGACGGTCAGCCTGCGTCCGCAGCCTCACCGCGCGGGTGAGCCCCCACTCCATCGTTCTCCAGAGCGCTTCACCGACTCACAGCATGAAACACGTCATCGTCATTCCCGACGGGGCGGCCGATCAGCCGCAGACGGCGCTCGAGGGACGCACGCCGCTCCAGGCCGCCCGCACGCCGGGCATGGACGCGCTCGCCGTCGCCGGGCGCGTCGGGCTCACGAACCACGTGCCCGACTCGCTGCCGCCCGGCTCGGAGGTGGCGTGCATGAGCCTCATCGGCTACGACCCGCTCGTCTCCTTCACCGGCCGCGCGCCCCTCGCGGCGGCCGCCCAGGGCCGCGCGCTCGGACCCGACGACTGGGCGGTCCGCTGCCATCTCGTGACGGTGCGCGACCGCGGCATGGAGGACTTCACCGCGGGGCATGTCTCGACCGCCGAGGCGACCGCACTCCTCGCGTCGGCGCAGGCCGGGCTCGCCGCCGACTTTCCGGCGCTCGCGGCCGCCTGGCGGTTCGTCCCGGGTGTGAGCTATCGCAATCTCCTGCTCTACCGTGGCGGCGACACCTGTGCGGCACAGGCCGCGGTGGCCGGCGGGGCGCCGCTGGGCGCCGATCTGCGGACCAGCCCGCCCCTTGACCTCATGGTCAAGCCGGTGGCCGATGCATTCCCGCGTGGCACGGGCAGCCGCCTGCTCACGGAGGTCATGGCGCGGAGCGCGGCATGGCTCGCCGATCACCCGGTGAACCGGGCCCGGATCGCGGCCGGCAAGCGGCCGGCGACGCACGTCTGGCTCTGGGGCGTGGGACGCGCCCCGTCGATGGAGCCGTTCACCGATCGCTACGGCGTCTCGGCGACCATGATCACGGCGGTCGACCTCCTCCGTGGACTCGGGGCGCTGGCGGGCTGGAGGCGTCGCGAGGTGGTCGGCGCCACCGGCTGGCTCGACACCGACTACGCGGCGAAGGGACGGGCGGCGATCGAGGAACTCGCGACGAGCGACCTCGTGTGCGTGCACGTCGAGGCTCCCGACGAGGCGAGCCACCAGGGGGATGTCGCCGCCAAGGTCCGGGCGATCGAGGAGATCGACGCCAAGATCGTCGTGCCGGTGGCGAAGCACCTCGCCGGCACCGAGCACCGCATCCTCGTCTGCCCCGACCACCCGACGTTTCTCGCGACGAAGACGCATTCGCGCGGTGCCGTGCCCTACGTGATGGCGGGCTCCGGCGTGCGGGCGAACGGCCGGGCGTCGTACGACGAGATCGAGGCCGCGGCGTCCGGCGATGCGATCCTGCCGGGCTGGCGCCTCATGGGCACCTTCCTCGACACGGCGCGGGCGTCCGCGTCCGGTCCCTCCCGGTGATCCGGGGCACGAAAGGACACCGATGGCCCTCGTGGTCCAGAAGTTCGGCGGCACGAGCGTCGCCGATCCACAGAAGATCAAGGCCGCCGCGCAGAAGGCGATCGCGCGGCACGTGGCGGGCGACCGCGTCGTCGTGGTCGTCAGCGCCATGGGCCACCCGACCGACCACCTCGTCGACCTCGCGCGGGCGATCACCGATCGGCCGAACGCCCGGGAGATGGACATGCTCCTCTCGACGGGCGAGCAGGTGAGCGTGGCGCTCTTCGCGATGGCGGTGCAGGCCGCCGGTTACGAGGCGGTGAGCCTCACCGGCGCGCAGATCGGCATCCGCACCGACTCGACCCACACGAAGGCCCGCATCCGGTCGATCTCCACGGACCACGTGCAGAAGCTCCTCGCCGGCGGCGCGATCGTCATCGCCGCCGGATTCCAGGGCATCGACCAGCACGGCAACATCACGACGCTCGGCCGTGGCGGCTCGGACACGACGGCCGTCGCGCTCGCGGCCGTGCTCGGGGCGGACCGCTGCGAGATCTACACCGACGTCGATGGCGTCTACACCACCGACCCGAGGGTCCTGCCGGCGGCCCGCCGCCTGTCGTCGATCGCCTACGACGAGATGCTCGAACTGGCGAGCCTCGGCGCGGGCGTCATGCACTCGCGGTCGATCGAGTTCGCGAAGAAGTTCGGCGTGCCGGTGCTCGTGCGGTCGAGCTTCCGGGACGTCCCGGGCACGATGATCCTCCCGGCCGACCGGGCCAAGCCGCGGCCGGCGCGCGGCGTCGCCCTCGCCGCGGACGAGGCCCGCAGCACGCGGGAGAACGTCCCGGACCAGCCGGGCTCCAGCCACGCGCTCTTCTCCGAGCTCGCCGCCTCGGGCATCGCGGTCGACATGATCGTCCAGAACGTGGGGCAGGGGGGACGCGCCGACATCTCCTTCACCGTGCCGAGCGACGACCTGCCCGTGGCGCTCGAACGCACCCGCCGGGTCGCCGCGGCCCTCGGAGCGACGGGTGTGTCGCACGATGACGAGGTGGCGAAGGTCTCGGCGGTCGGCGTGGGCATGGCCCGCGAGGAAGGGGTCGCGGGGCGCATGTTCCGCGCGCTGGCCGACGCCCGCATCAACGTGCGGATGATCACCACGAGCGAGATCAAGATCTCGGCCCTCGTCGACCGTGCCGACGGCGCCGCGGCCGTGGCGGCGGTGCACGCGGCCTTCGCCCTCGACCGTGCCACGCCCGGCGAGGCGGACGACTCGGCGGACGTTCCCGGGCCGCGGTCGAGTGCGCTCGAGGTGGTACGGCGGCTCGAGGGGATGGAGGACCTCGCGATCGAGGACTGTGTCCTCGACTCGTCGCAGGCGCTCCTGACCCTGATCGACCTGCCCGACACGCCCGGCGTGGCCGCCGACGTCTTCGCCGAGGTCGGCCGTGCGGGCCTGTTCGTCGACATGATCGTGCAGAGCCACCCGCGCGAGGGCCGCGCCGAGATCTCCTTCACGGTGCCGAGCGCCGATGCGGCCCGGGCGGCCGACGTGACCCGCGGGATCGCGGCGGCGCGCGGCGCGGCCATGGCCGACGTGCCCAACGTCGCCAAGCTTTCCATCACGGGCGTCGGGATCCGCAGCCACGCCGGCGTGGCCGACCGCCTCTTCAAGCCGCTCGCCGACGCCGGCATCAACATCGATCTCGTGAGCACGAGCGAGGTACGACTCAACGGGGTCGTCGCCGCCGAGCAGGGCGCACGGTCGCTCGAGGTGCTCCGCAGAGCCTTCGGGCTCTGAACGGCTGCGGCCTCAGCGGCCCGTGACCGGCGTGCCTTCGTCGAGCTCGAAATCGACGGTGTTCTCGCCGGCGACGAGCGTGCGCTCAAACGACACGTGCCGATGCCGCGCCGTCGCCTTCGCGGCGTCCACGAGCCCCTGCTCCCCGGCCGCCAGTGGCTGGCCCGACGCGCCGGCCACGTGGACGATCTCGATCCGGCACGGCCCGGGCTCGAGTCCCGGCCACGCCCCGTAGTCCATGCGATAGGTGCCGTCCGGCAGCACCGCCCCGCTCGCGACGCGCTGGCGATCCCCCTGTCCGGAGCGGGCATCGATCCGCGCACCGGCGGCGGCCGCACCCCCGACCCGCACAGCGCCGGCGAGCCGCGCGACCGGTGCGCCGCATCCCAGCGCCACCGCCCCGACCACCACGCACGCAAGACCCGATCCGCCGGGGCACGACCGGCCTCGAGACGGCCGCGTGGCGGCACCCGACCGCGATCTCCGGCACGTCGCCCCCGTCGGCATGCGTTCCTCCAGCGATCGTCTCGGGCCGGTCACGGCGCATCCACCACGAGCCCGTCGTTCTTCACCGACAACCGGCGAAAGACCTCCGGATCGATCGTGAAGCCGACCTGCCGCGTGGAGCCGTCGGCGAATCCCGCGACGATGCCGGTCGGGTGGGACGAGCCGAACTGGCCGCCGACGATGCTGCCGGGCACGGTCGGATCCACGAGGTCGGGAGCGGGCGGCGATGAGCCACGCCGCTCGACGTCATCCCCGAATCCCGAGAAGTATGCCGACTCGTTGTCACTGAAATACGCATGGGCGTCGTCGTTGGGGAAGTGTCCCGCGGCGCTCTCCATGTAGGCCCGATGGATTCGGCGCTCTGCGACGAGGAGGGTCTTGCTCGTTCCGTCCGTCGCGTCGCGCAGCCGTGGCGTGCCGTGGCGCTTCGCCACCACGATCCCGTTCGTGTCGTTCGTGCCGAAATTCGATGCGAAATCCGTCTTCACGGTGCCACGATAGATTTTCGCCGTCCGCCGGGTGGGGCAGATGAACACCGCCACCGGCACCTGATTGATGGCCGTCCGGCTCCCCTGTCCGAGCTCGAACAGATCCCCCTGCTCGAGCTGCGGCAGGATGTGGTACGGCCAGTTCGCCCGATCCCATTCACCGGCGTCCGGCTCACAGCAGCTGGTCGGGCCGTTGTCCCCCGCGAACGGCAGACGCTTCCGTGATTCCTCGAACGTGAGGAAAGCGAGGCCGATCTGCTTCACGTGGTTCGTGCACGCGTTGCGACGCGCGGCCTCGCGAGCGCTCTGCACGGCCGGCAGCAGAAGCCCGATCAGCACCGCGATGATCGCGATGACGACGAGCAGTTCCACGAGCGTAAAACCATGTCGCTGCCCGCCGATGATCGGCCCGGGCGAGGCCGGCCCGCGCCATGCCCGAAGCACTACACGCATCATGACGTTGCTCCTCATGACCGCCGGGTACGTCCCGGGCATGAAATCCCGCCCACCCGCGGATCTCCCCTGACCCGACGCTCTGAGCGTATGCGGCGGGCGGGCACCCCTGCAAGGTTGGGGCGCATCCCCGACCGTGGAGGCGTCGGGATCGGCTCAGCCGAGGACGTCCTCGAGGACTTCCTCGGCCACGTAGATCGGCAGGTTCGGCTCGCACGTGACCGCCACGGCGATCGCGTCCGAGGGACGGGCGTCGATCTCGACGACCTCGCCGTCCTTGAGCACCCGGATGACGGCGAAGTAGGTGTGTTCCTTGAGCTCGGAAATCACGACGTCCTGGAACGTCCCGCCGAGCAATTCGACGGCCGCCACGAGGAGATCGTGGGTCAGCGGACGAGGCGCCTGGTGATGCTTCACGCGGCGGTCGATGCTCGTCGCCTCGAAGAGACCGATGAGGATCGGGAAGGTCCGGTCCCCCTCGACCTCCTTGAGGTAGACCACCTGCTGATCGTTGATCTCGCTGATGATGATCCGCGAGAGTTCCATTTGCACGCTCATCGAAACGACTCCACCGGTGGGGGACGGGCCTGACGCGTCCGCCCTGCTGCGTCCGCCCACACCATCCCGGAGTCTACCCCAAAAAGCGGCGTGCCGCCCGTCGCCGTGCCTCAGCCGGGCGAGGGCCGGCGAGTGCGGAGTTCCGCCAGCGCGGCCCGTCCGTTGGCGAGTCTTGACTCGAGGTCCGCGAGCTGTTCCCGCTCCTTCTGGACGACGGGTGCCGGCGCCCGCCCCGTGAACGTGCCGTCCGCGAGCTTGCGCCGCTTGGCCTCGATGAATCCCTCGATCTTCACCAGGTCTTTTTCGAGGCGGGCGACCTCGGCCTCCACGTCCACGAGTTCCGCGACGTCGACGAACACGTCGCACCCGCGCACGGCCGCGGTTGCGGCGCCGACGGCTCCCGTCGCATCCGCGCCGAGCGCCGTCACGCTCACGACGGCCATCGACTCGATGGCGGGCACCATGGGCCGCAGCAGGTCAGCGTGCCCGGCCGACGCGCGAATCGCCACCGGCACGCGGGTGCGTGGCGGAACGTTCTGCCGCGCGCGGATCTCGCGGAGCGCGCCGAGCAGGGCCAGGAACGTCCCGACCCGCTCCTCGGTGTCGGCGTCGATCCAGGCCTCGGGCACGACGGGCCACGCGGCGATCATGATCGACTCCGACAGCGGCTTCGTGGCGTCGTCCCAGGGCATGCGACGCCCGCCGGCCGCCTCGCGCAGGTGCTGCCAGATCTCCTCCGTCACGAACGGCATGATCGGATGGAGCAGCCGGAGGATCGTGTCGAGTCCGAGCAGCAGCATTCCGCGGGCGCGGTCGCGGGTCGCGGGGTCGGCGAGCCGTGACTTGCACAGTTCCAGGTACGCACTGCAGAACTCGTCCCACGCGAAGCCGTAGAGCACGCGCGCCAGTTCCGCATAGCGATACTC
>JBJTBO010000407.1:0-2851 GCA_046091445.1 Planctomycetaceae bacterium
ACCGTGGCCGAGTCGATCGTGAACCTCGTCATCTACTTCACGGTCTCGACGATCGTGCTGCCGCTCGCCACGCTCTGGCTGCTCTCGAACAAGATTGGCGTCATTTTCTGGCCACGCACGTGAGCGCGAAGAAGCCGTATACGCACGCCTGGAGGCGTGCGCCACAAAAGGTCGAGACTCCCGTCTCCGCACAAACCATCACGCCTTCTCGTGGCGCACACTTACCAGCGTCCGAATGCAGCCCTCTCCCCTCGTGGCGCACGCTTTCCAGCGTGTGGATGCGGCGCTCTCGTCTTGTGGCGCACGCTTTCCAGCGTGCGAATGCCGGCTCCATGCTGTCAGGGAACCGCCTCCCAAAGACCTGCTCCTCGAAGCTAGTCGTCTACTCCTCCACCACTACTGGTTCGCACGCCTGGAGGCGTGCGCCACGTACGGGCAGAAGGAAATACACTGGTCGCTCGTCTCGTGACGCACGCTTCCAGGCGTGCGCCACAAAAGGCCGCGGGGACGGGGCTCAGCCACGGCCGCGGAGCGTGCGGTAGCGGCGGATGAGCGCGGCGGTCGAGGCGTCGTGGCTCTCGAGTGACGGATCGGCGTCGGCCTCGAGTTCCGGAACGATCCGCGTGGCGAGCACCTTGCCGAGCTCCACACCCCACTGGTCGAACGAGTTGACGTTCCAGATCACGCCCTGCGTGAAGACGGCGTGCTCGTGGTAGGCGACGAGGGCGCCGAGCGCATGGGGCGTGAGCTCCTCGGCGAGGATCGTGGTGCTCGGCCGGTTCCCCGGAAACACCTTGTGGGGCACGAGCGACTCGTCGACGCCCCCCTTCGCCGCCATCTCCGCACGCACCTCGTCGGCCGAGCGACCGAAGGCGAGCGCCTCGGCCTGCGCGAAGACGTTGGCCATGAGCAGGTCGTGATGCCGGCCCAGCGGCCGCCGCGACCGCGCGAAGCCGACGAATTCGCAGGGGATCGTGCGCGTGCCCTGATGGATCAGCTGATAGAAGGAGTGCTGCCCGGTGGTGCCCGGCTCGCCCCAGTAGACGGGGCAGGTGTCATAGGAATCGATCGTGGCGCCGTCGAGCGTGACCCGCTTGCCGTTGCTCTCCATCGCCAGCTGCTGCAGATACGCGGCAAAGCGGCGCAGCGCATGGTCGTAGGGCAGGACGGCGATCGACCCGCTCCCCAGGAACGTCGTGTTCCACACGTCGATGAGCCCCTGGAGCACCGGCAGGTTGCGCTCGAGGGGCGCCTCGCGAAAATGGACGTCCATGGCATGGAAGCCCGCGAGCAGTTCGCCGAACCGCGTCGGACCGATCGCGAGCATGGTCGCCAGGCCGATCGCGGAATCCATCGAGTAGCGGCCGCCGACCCAGTCCCAGAAGCCGAACATGTTGGCCGTGTCGATGCCGAACGCCGACACCTCCGCGGCGGCGGTCGAGACGGCCACGAAGTGCTTCGCCACGGCGGTCTCCGCGCCGAGCCTGCCCACGAGCCAGTCGCGGGCCGAACGGGCGTTGGCGAGCGTCTCGAGCGTGGTGAACGTCTTCGAGGCGACGATGAAGAGCGTCTCGGCGGGATCGAGGCCGGCGGTGGCCTCGACGAAGTCGCTGCCGTCCACGTTCGACACGAAGCGGAAGGCGAGGTCGGGCGTGGCGTAGGAGCGCAGCGCGTCGTTGGCCATGACCGGCCCGAGGTCGGAGCCGCCGATGCCGATGTTCACCACCGTGCGGATGCGTCGCCCGGTGTGTCCCGTCCACGCGCCGCCGCGCACCCGCTCGGCGAAGGCCCCCATCCGGCCGAGCACCTCGTGTACGTCGGGGACCACGTCGCGGCCGTCGAGCACGATCCGCTCGCCCGCCGGGGCGCGGAGGGCCACGTGCAGCACGGCGCGACGTTCGGTGGAGTTGATCCGCGCGCCGGAAAACATCGCGTCGATCCGTGACCGCAGGCCGCAGGCCTCCGCGAGCGCGACGAGAAGTGCGAGCGAATCGGCCGAGAGCCGCTGCTTCGCATGATCGACGAACAGGCCGCAGGCCTCGAACGAGAACCGATCGGCCCGCGACGGATCCTCGGCGAAGAGGTCGCGCAGATGCCGCGGTGCGATCGCGCGGGCATGGTCGGCAACCGCCCGCCACGCCGGGAGCGCCGTGCGCGCGGTGACCTCAGATGGATGCGTTCCTGACATGACGACTCCTCGAGTGATTCCCGCTTCCCGTGCGACGTGCCCTCACGATGCCGCGACCCTCTCCCGGTGGCGTACGCCTCCAGGCGTGCGGGTGCGGCCATCCGGCCTTGCGACCCGTGATCCTCGCAGCAACCCGCGCTCCGCATCATCGAACGACCGCTCACCACGCACTCCTGTCTCGCACGCCTGGAGGCGTGCGCCACGTGCGTTGAACCTGCAGCTCATCACCGGGATGGCCTCCGCCGCGACGACCGTGCCCGCCTCACGCGCCCGCGCCGGCCGTGGCCCGCGACTTCTCCGCCACGACGGCGAGCAGGTCGTGCCAGCTCTTCACGAACGACGCGGCCCCGTCGCGCTGGAGCGTCGCACCGATCGCGTCGAGATCGACGCCGGCTCGCTCCACCGCGGCGAGCGTCTGCTCGGCGCTGCCGCCCCCCGACGAGACCATGCCCCTGACCGCACCGTGATCGGCGAAGGCGAGCAGCGTCTTCTCCGGCAGCGTGTTCACGGTGTGCGGCGCGGCGAGCGCGTCCACGTAGAACGTCGCCGGCAACGCGGGATCCTTGGTGCCGGTGCTCGCGAAGAGCAGCCGCTGCGGAACCGCGCCGAAGTTCGCCAGCCGCTGGAAGCGGTCGGAGGCGATGAGGTCGCGGTAGGCACGGT
>JBJTBO010000408.1:0-6163 GCA_046091445.1 Planctomycetaceae bacterium
GCGACTGCCTCGACCGCGCCCTCCATCGCCTGCTCTTGCGCGGCGACAATCTCGCCCAGGCTCACCGGCTCATGCCCGGCGACGTGCCCATTCCAGAGCCTCGTGGCTTCCGCTTCCTGTGCGGCAGTGACGCGCCCGTCAGGACACGCACCCAGCCAATACGCCTTGCCCCCGATCCGGACGCGGGCGTGATTGTGCGGCTTGACGACAGCCACACGGGGCATCTGCCCCACACGGCGACGACCCATAGAGCACCTCCGAGTATCGGAAAACGGCTAAGCCGTCTTCCTTTAGCCGTTTGCGGCTGATTCCCGAAGGCACGGCGGACCACCCGCCGGTATCGTTTCGCACGTGAAAAACCGAATCAATCGTCAGTCGGGGCGACAGGACTTGAACCTGCGACCTCTTGACCCCCAGTCAAGCGCGCTAGCCAGACTGCGCCACGCCCCGAAACCGTTGGGCGGCGCGGGCGAACCTGGCCGGCCAACTCAAGGATCATCCCACAAGTGGTCGGCCGCTTCAACGGCAGTCCCACAATCCGCGGACGGCCTGAGGGATGTCCAACGCTGCCGTAAGGTCCCGCCGCTCGGGTCCCGCCCGCTCGACGCGGAGTTTGTACTCGCCCTTTCGACGTGCCCCTCTTCGCGCGCCCGGCTCACGACGCCCGACGCATGATGCCGGTCTTGCCGCGCATCGCCCACGCTGCGAGTCCGTTCCACACGAGCCCCGCTCCTGCTCCCACGACGTACCCGGCGACCGCCGCCACGACGGAAAGCAGGATCGCCATGCCCGCATCGAAAGGCTGCACGACGACGTCCGACCGCAGCCCGTGCATCTTGAAGACGAAGTCCATCACGCGCTGCCCCTGCCCGACCGCCACCAGCAAGGACCACACGACATGCCACGCCGCCATCACCACCGCGAGCACCACGCCGAGCCGATTCGCATCGATCGATCCCATGGCCAAGCCCTCCCCACGACGTCGATCACCACCGTGCCACGATCTCCCGCGGCAGCCGCCGTCGCCCCCGGTTCCCTGCGCCCGGTGAACGCTACGAGTCGCTTCTGACAGGGTCCAGCCGATGCAGGTCGTGTCAGTGTCGACACGCCCCGCCGCCGCGCGCCAAGTGCGCAAAAACGTGTCACACTCGCCACTCGTGCCGGGTGAAGTCCGGCTTCGCACTCCCAGGAGCCCACCATGTCGGCGGCCGTTCGGAACGGAGACACTGCCTTGCCTCCGCGGTTCGCCACCCGGCTCACAGCCGCCGTCACCGCCCGTCACACGCCGTCCTGCATCGGCCTCGACCCACGACTCGAATCCCTGCCACCGGCGGCCACGCGGAACACCGATCCGGGAGATCCACGATCGATCGCCGACGCGTTCCGCTCCTTCTGCCGCGATGTCGTCGACGTGGTGGCACCGCTCGTGCCGGTCGTCAAGCCGCAGGTCGCCTGCTTCGAGGCGATCGGCCCGCACGGCATGCTCGCGCTCGCGGACATCATCGCCCACGCGCGGTCCCGTGGGCTCCTGGTGCTGGCCGACGGAAAACGGGGCGACATCGGCTCCACCGCGGAGGCGTACGCCGCCGGCTGGCTCGGCGGCCCCTGGGCCGCCGACGCGCTGAATGTCAATCCTTCTCTCGGCCTCGATTCGATCGAGCCCTTCGTCGCCGCGGCCGAGGCGAGGCACGCGGGACTCTTCGTGCTCGTGAAGACGTCGAACCCCGGCAGCCGTGACTTTCAGGACCTCGCATCCTCGGGCCGGTCGATCTACGAGCACGTGGCGGCCGGCGTCGAACAGCTCGCCGCGCGCACGGCCGCGGGCGGGACGTATGGAGATGTCGGTGCCGTCGTCGGCGCGACGTGGCCCCGCCAGCTCGATGAACTGCGGGCGGCGAGGCCCCTCACGTGGACCCTCGTGCGGGGCTTCGGGCGTCAGGGGGGCCGGGCCGCGGACGTCCGCGGAGCCTTCCACGCAGACGGCCGCGGAGCGATCGTGGGCAGCGCCCGCGACGGGATTTTCGCCCACGCACGCCCAGAGATGAACGCGGGTCTCGCCGAGGCGCAGTGGCAACGCGCCGTGGAGCGGGCCTGTCGCGACATGATCGATCGCCTCGCCGACGACACGCCCGCCGCCGCGCTCCGCGACTGATCGCGCGACCGGGGGCGTCACTCCGCAGGCACCCTCGAGGCCGCGGAGGATGAGCGGCCCGTTCATCGTCACGCGGCCTGCACGCCCTCACGCCCCGGCGGCGAGCAGCCGGGCCACGAGCGGCAGCAGCTGCTTTTTGCGGCTCACGACGTGCTCCAGTTCGTACAGGCCCCGGTCGAGCCGCGGGTAGTTGATCTCCTCCCAGCCGTCGGGTTCCCGCGAGAGCAGGAGCACCGAGCCGTTGCTCACGACGTCGGTCACCAGCAGGGCCGAGAAGTCGAGCCGCTGCCGCACCGAATAGTCCTCGAGGGCCGCACGCAGGTCCTCCTTGCGCTCCCAGAAGAGGTCGAAGCCCGTCTCCTCGATCTGCGAAATGGAGAAGCGCACGCCGTGCTCCGTGAACTCCTTGCAGTCCTCACGAATGACGTCGCCCGGGGCCTTCGACCGCAGGGCCGACCCGACGGCGAAGAACTCGCGCGCATGCTCGGCGAGGTCGATGCCGCACTGCGCTCCGAGCCACGCGAGCACGTCGCGGTCGACGTCGGTGGTCGTCGGGGATCGGAGGTGGAGCGTGTCGGAGATGATTCCGGAGGCCATGCAGAGCGCGATGCCCCTGCCGGGGTCGATTCCCGCCGCGCGAAACTGCCGGGCGACGAGGGTGCAGGTCGAGCCCACCGGCTCGTTCACGAAGCGGATCGGCTGCGTGGACGTGAGGCCGCCGCCGAGTCGGTGGTGGTCGAGCACCTCCACGATCTCCGCCTCGTCGGCACCGGCCACCGCCTGGCCGAGCTCGTTGTGATCCACGAGCACCAGCTGCGGGCGGGGGGGATTGAGCACGTCGGTCTTGAACGCCATGCCCACGAGACGGCCGTCGTCACCCACGACCGGAAAGACCGGCTGCGTGGACCGCTCGACCGAGCCGCGGACCTCCGCGACCGTGGCCTTCGCCGGGAGCGTGAGCACGCCGGCCTCGACCACGGGATCGATGAACTGCGACGACTTGAGCCGCAGCGTCGTGTTGACCGTATCGAAGGGGCTGAGGATCACCGAGACGCCGCGGGCGTGCGCCAGTTCGACGAGTCCCTTCGAAAGCCTGTAGCCGCCGGTGACCACGAGGGCCCGCACCCCGTGCTCGATCGCCGGCAGCTGGATCGTCGGCCGGTCCCCGCAGACGACGACGAGCTGCGCGTTCGGATACGCCTCCATCCGCTCCGTGAAGCCCTCGGAACTCATCGCCCCGACCATGACGAGCAGCTCGTCGCGTCGGGAGGGATCGATGACGTGCTGGAACGAGCCTCCGAGCACGTTGCACATGGTGTGCAGGCTCGTCTCGACTGTGCGGGCGCGCCGCGCGTCCGTCGCGTCCCGGAAGAAGAGGTCCATGAGGTCGAGGACGGAGATCACACCGACGACGCGGCGCTCGGTATCGACGACCGGCAGCGCCCGCAGCTGTCCTTCGCGCATCCGCTGATAGGCGTCGTGAAAGGAGTCGCCGAGGGCCGCCGTGACGGTGTCTCGACGACACACGTCCTCGATCTGGGGGCGCACGTCCATCACGATCCGCGGTGGCGGCAGGCCGGCCCGGTCGAGCACGAACGCCGTGCGGGGATTCGGCGCACCGCAGCACACGGCCACCGCGTCGGGCCGCGTGGTGCGCTGCAGCAGGTCGGCGTAGGCGATGGCCGAGCAGATGGCGTCGGTATCGGGATTGCGGTGCCCGAACACGAACACGCTCATGCGCCACCTGCCGCTCGAGAAGGGGACCGGTGGGCTCAGGTTTCGCCGGGCGCCTGCAGCCAGCATGCCAGCGAGGGATCCCACGGCAGGATCTCGGCCGCCTGAAAATAGAGCGCGATCTCGCGCTCGGCGGATTCGGGCGAATCGGAGGCATGCACGAGGTTCATCTGACGGCTCGAGGAATAGTCGCCCCGGATCGTGCCCGGAGCGGCCTTCAGGCCACTCGTCGCGCCGAGCATCTCGCGCACCACGCGGACGACCTCGGGCCCGCTGAAGACCGCACCGATGACCGGCGACGCGGTGATGAACTGTTCGAGCCCCGGGTAGAACGGCTTCTGCACGTGTTCGGCGTAATGCTGCTTCGCGAGCGCGGGCGTGATCCGCAGCAGCTTCAGGGCGGCCAGCCGGAGCCCCTTCTCCTCGAACCGCGTGAAGATGCGGCCGAACAGGCCGCGCTCCATGCAGTCGGGTTTGAACATCACGAACGTGCGCTCCATGCGGCCTGTGCTCCTCAAGAACAAACCAGAGGCGAAACCAGCGGTGAATCACTGGTGCACCCGGCTCCGCGTCCGGGGCACCTCGCCGACGTCGGCCGGAGTGTATCGCGGACCGCGCCGGGCGCGCATACCGTCTGCGGCGCTCCGCGGGGCCGATCAAACGCCCGAATCCAGCCGCCCATGGGTCCGGCACAGGGTGGTCTCGGGATGATCGGCCTTGAACCGAACGGCGACGCCCTCTATGGAGTCTCGACGTGGTGCCGGTGACCGGTCGCCGGAGACACACGACGAGGGCGTGCTCGTGGCGGTCCTGCGCCACGGCCCGACCCCATGCGAGGGGTCCAGCATGCTTCGCCTCAGTGCCTGCCACAGCGCCGCGTGGTGCGCCGTTCTCGCCTGCGCGGCGTCGGCGCGTGCGGTCGAACCGTCGGCCGCCACCGTCGCGCACTTCACGCGGCGCGTTCAGCCGCTGCTGCTCAACGCCTGCGCGGCGGGCGCCTGCCACGGCCGCCCCGACGCGCCCGTCCTGCAGATCGAGCGCACGGCCGGCCGGACCGGCGTGAATCGCCAGCTCACGCTCGCGAACCTGCACGCGTTTCTGGACGTCGTCGGCGCGCGACGCGAGCCGAGCGAACTGGTCGCGCTCCTCGCCCGCAGGCATCCGGCATCGGCTCCCGCGGGGGCGTTCGCCGCCCGCCCCCTCTCGAGCGAGCAACGCGCGACGCTCGAGACCTGGCTCGACATGGTGCGCGCCGAAGAGGCCCGGCCGCAGCCGCGCGGAGCGGTCCAGCTCGCGTCGGGCATGGAGGATGCCGGGCAGCCGTCGCGACCCAACCGGTTGCGGGCGCTCCTCGATGCCGCAGCCGAGCCGCCGACGCTCCCACCTCCCGAACAGCCGCGCGGCCTGATCTTCGGCCCCATCGATCCGCCCGACGATTCAGCCGAGGAGCCCTGAGCCCGCTCAGACCTGCAACCGTCCTGCGATCACGGCCTCGAGAAACGGACGGTTTCCGGAGAGCAATTCTGGATGCTCGATCATCTCCTCGGCCGAGAGCCAGAGGATCTCGCTGACCTCGACCGGATGCGGCGTGAGCCGACTGGCGTCCACCAGCGTGGCCGTCCACCACGCGAGTTCGGTCCCCCAGGGAGACACGCTCCGCCAGACGCACGCCACTGCCGCGACCTCGGCCGCACCCTCCTCGCGACACTCCCTGACGACGGCTTCCGCCTCCTCCTCGCCCGGCTCGATGTGACCTCCGGGGAAGCAGATCGTGCCGCCGGCGGCGACGCCCGGGCCGCGGCGAATCGCCAGAAACCGGCCGCCGCGCCGCGCGATGGCGATGACGCCGCGACGGCGCTCCGGCTGCGCGGTTCCGGCCGACTGCGCGGTTCCCGCCGGCACGTCCATGGTGGCTTCCTTCCTCGTCACGAGGATGCCGTCGCCCGATCGACCGCCGCTGCCCGGGAGCGGCGACGCGGATAGACTCTCCGCGTAGGATATGGCACTCGCGGCGGCGGGCCACTCGGACTGCCGGGCCCTCCCCGGCGGCCACCACGATCCCGCCGCGTCATGCCCAGTCGCGGGACGGGAGAGCGGTGCCGCGGTCCGGTGCCGGTTTCCTCCCGCAGCAGCCCGGGTCCCTCGTCATCCGTCGCGTTCCGTGTCATTCCTCGAGCAGCCATGAGCAGCGCCCCAGGCCCCAAGGGTTCCCCCAACGTGCCCCCGTGCTCGGCAGGCCGCTCGGCATGCCGATGGTGGTGCTCCTGATTCTCGCGG
>JBJTBO010000409.1:0-4010 GCA_046091445.1 Planctomycetaceae bacterium
GCTGTCGGCCGGCATCAACTGCGCCCTCGGACCGGAGAAATTGCGGACGCACGTCGCCGATCTCGCACGGATCACCCCGCGCCTGGTCAGTTGCTATCCCAACGCCGGGCTGCCGAACGCGCTCGGCGGTTTCGACGAGACGCCGGAGATGAGGGCCGGCGTCCTCCGCGAGTTCGCCGAGTCGGGATGGCTCAACATCGTCGGCGGCTGCTGCGGCACCACGCCCGCCCCTATCAAGGCGATCGCCGACGTGATGCGGCAGAATCCGCCTCGACCGCCCGCCGACCCGCCGCGGCGGTCCCGGTATTCCGGCCTCGAGATGCTCGAACTCCGCCCCGAGAGCAGCTTCACAATCGTGGGCGAGCGGACGAACGTGACCGGCTCCCGGGCCTTCGCCCGCCTCATCAAGGAGGAACGCTACGAGGAGGCGCTCGGCGTCGCCCGGCAGCAGGTCGAGAACGGCGCCAACATCATCGACGTCAACGTCGACGAGGGAATGCTCGACGGCGTGGCCGTGATGACCAAGTTCCTCACGCTGCTCTCCAGTGAGCCCGAGATCTCCCGCGTGCCGATCATGATCGACTCCTCGCGGTTCGAGGTGCTCGAGGCGGGGCTCAAGTGCATCCAGGGCAAGGGCATCGTCAACTCGATCAGCCTCAAGGAAGGAGAGGACACGTTCCTCGAGCACGCCAGGATCGTCCGCAGCCATGGGGCCGCGGTCGTCGTGATGGCGTTCGACGAGGAAGGGCAAGCCACCGACGTCGAGCGGCGGGTTGCAATCTGCCAGCGGGCCTACCGGCTGCTCACCGAGCGGGCCGGGTTTCCGCCCGAAGACATCATCTTCGACCCCAACATCCTCACGGTGGCGACCGGGATCGAGGAGCACAACCGCTACGCGGTCAACTTCATCGAGGCCACCCGGCGGATCAAGGAGGCGATGCCGCTCGTCAAGGTTTCCGGTGGCGTGAGCAACATCTCATTCTCGTTCCGCGGCAACGACGCCGTCCGCGAGGCGATGCACGCCACGTTCCTCTACCACGCCATCCGTGCCGGCATGGAGATGGGCATCGTCAACGCCGGCCAGCTCGGCCTCTACGAGCAGATCGAGCCGGAACTCCGCGACCGCATCGAGGACGTGCTCTTCGACCGGCGGCCCGACGCCACCGACCGGCTCATCGAGTACGCCGAGACCGTGAAGAAACGCGACCCCGAGGAGGCCTCGAAGGCCGACGGCTGGCGGAGCCTCGACGTGGAGGCCCGTCTCGCCCATGCGCTCGTGAAGGGCATCACCGACCACGTCGACGAGGACGTCGAGGCGGCCCGGCAGCACTACGCAACGAGCCTGGAGATCATCGAGGGCCCGCTGATGCGGGGCATGCAGACCGTCGGCGACCTCTTCGGCGAGGGGAAGATGTTCCTCCCCCAGGTGGTGAAGAGCGCCCGGGTGATGAAGCGGGCGGTCAACCATCTGCTTCCCTACATGGAGGCGGAGCGGGCCGCCGCGGGTTCCGCGCAGACGAAGCGGGGCTCGGTGCTGATGGCGACCGGGAAGGGGGACGTCCACGACATCGGCAAGAACATCGTGGGTGTCGTGCTCGGCTGCAACGGCTACGAGGTGGTCGACCTCGGCGTGATGGTGCCGTGCACGAAGATCATCGAGGAGGCGATCCGCCACGAGGCCGACATCGTGGGGCTCAGCGGGCTCATCACGCCGAGCCTCGACGAGATGGTGCAGGTGGCGCAGGAGTTCGAACACGGGAAGCTGCGGATGCCGCTGCTCATCGGCGGGGCGACCACGTCCGCCCGGCACACGGCGGTGAAGATCGCCCCCAAATACTCCGGCAACGTGGTCCACGTCGCCGACGCCTCCCGGGCTGCGGGCGTGGTGGAAAAGCTCCTCAACCCGGCCTCCCGGGATGAGTTCGCGAGGGCCAACCGGGCGGCCCAGTCCCGCGATGCGGAGAACTTCAAGCTCCGCCAGCAGACGAAGCTCGTGCCCTACGCCACGGCCTGCGAGAAGCGGTGGACCACCGACTGGCAGACGGCGCCGATCGACCGGCCCGAGTTTCTCGGCGTGCGAACCCTCGACCGCGTGCCGCTCACGGAGCTCATTCCCTACATCGACTGGTCGCCGTTCTTCATGAGCTGGGAGCTCCGCGGGAAGTACCCCGCGATCTTCTCGGATCCGGTGGTCGGCCAGGAGGCCCGCAAGCTCTACGACGACGCCCGCGGCATGCTCGACCAGATCGTCCGCGAGGACGCCCTCGTCTCTCGGGCCGTCTACGGCTTCTTTCCGGCCAACGCAGCCGGCGACGACATCATCCTTTTCGAGAACGACGACCGTACCACCGAACTCGGCCGGGTGCACACGCTGCGACAGCAGTGGGAGCGCAAGGGGCAGGACGTCTTCCATGCCCTGGCGGACTTCGTCGCGCCCCTCGAGAGCGGCCGCAAGGACTATCTCGGCAGCTTCGCCTGCACGGCCGGGCACGGCTGCGACGAACTGTGCCGCCGCTACGACCGCGAGCACGACGACTATTCCTCGATCCTCGTGAAGGCGATCGCCGACCGGCTTGCCGAGGCTTGTGCCGAGTGGCTCCATGCCAAGGTCCGCCGTGAGTGGGGCTATGGGCGGGACGAGGCCCTCTCGCCCGAGGATCTCATCGAGGAGAAATACCGCGGCATCCGGCCGGCCCCCGGCTACCCCGCCTGCCCGGATCACACCGTGAAACGCAGCCTCTTCCGCTGGCTGGATGCGGAGAAGGGGGCGGGGATTACGCTTACGGAAAGCTGCGCGATGCTGCCGGCCGCGAGCGTGAGCGGGCTCTACTTCGGCCACACGGAGAGCCGATATTTTGCAGTGGACCGGCTCACCCGCGAGCAGATCGAGTCGTACGCGACGCGGAAGGGGATGCCGGTCTCCGAGGTCGAGCGCTGGCTGGCGCCGAATCTCGGTTACGACCCCTGACGGACACGTCCATGCCCGGTCGCCGCCCGCGAACCAGACGGATCATCCTCGACACCGGGGGGACGCAGCCGGTCGCGGGCGGCAACGCGGTCCTCGCCGAGCGGTTCCTGGTGTACGTCCGGCACGAACGGGCGCTCGCCGACAACACCCGGGCCGCCTACGGCCGCGATCTCCGGGACTTCACCACCTGGCTGGCCGGGCGGCCCGCCGCCGGGCTCGGCGTCAGGGACCTCGGTGACTACTTCGCGGCCCTCGCCCGCAAGGGTCTGGCCCGGGCCAGCATCGCCCGCCAGGCCGCCACACTGCGGACGTTCTACGCGTTCCTGCAGCTCGAGGGGCTCATCGTGGACAGCCCGGCGGAGCTCCTCACCCCCGCCAGACGCGACGACGCCATTCCCGGCACGCTGTCGCCCGAGCAGGTCGATCGGCTGCTCGACAGCCCGGATCACACGTCGCCCGCCGGCTGCCGTGATGCGGCCGTCCTCGAACTTCTGTACGCCACCGGCTGCCGGGCCTCGGAAGTCTCCGGCATGCGGCTGACCGACGTGCATCTCGGCGAAAGCTTCTGCACCTGCCACGGCAAGGGCGACAAGGAGCGGGTGGTGCCGCTCGGCCGCCGGGCGGTGGCGGCCGTCCGCGAATGGGTCGAAGGCCCGCGGTGGGCGGTCGCCGCCCGGGCCGGGGCGGCACCGGCGTGGGCCCTGCTCTCGGCCCGCGGCAACCGCCTGTCGCGGATGCGGATCTGGGAGATCGTCCGGCTCCACGCCGACCGCGCCGACATTCCGCCCGACATCGGCCCTCACACGCTGCGGCACAGTTTCGCGACGCACCTCGTCGCCGGTGGCGTCGATCTGCGGCACGTGCAGGAGATGCTGGGGCACGCGAGCATCGCCACGACCCAGCGGTACACCCACGTGGATGCGGGCCGGCTGCGGGGCATCCACGCGAAGTTTCATCCCCGCGGCTAGGACAGCGGCCGGCTACCGCTGCTTCTTGGGCGCGGCGAACTTGATCTTCTTGATGAGTTCCAGCACCGTGCCAT
>JBJTBO010000410.1:0-2418 GCA_046091445.1 Planctomycetaceae bacterium
CTGCGACTCGTAGAGGATCACTCCGCCGCGGGCGATGATCTGCCGCTGTACGGCGGGCACATCGACCGATCTCGGGTGCGCGTGCGCGTCGATCGCGGTCTTCGCCGCGATGCCGCAGGCCTCGCCGAGGGCCATGAAGACGGGCTCCATGCGGATCGTCTGGTAGCCGACGTGGCTGGCGCTGCACGCCACCGGCACGAGCAGCCCATCCACGCACTTCGGCACGAGGATGCGGTAGGGCAGCTGCAGGGGCTGATGGTCGATGTAAATGTAGCCCTCCCGCACCCCCGGATGCGCCGGGTCGTACTTGTGGACGCCGTGCGAGTCGAACCCGAACTCCGCGATGGCGACGCAGTCGGGCTTGCGGCGGGGGAGGCCGGTGGCAGGGTCGAGGGCGGCGTCCCGTTCGGTGAACGTGTATTCCCCCCAGATCCGTCGGCCCTGGCGGACGTAGATGTGGTGCGGGCGGTGGCGGTTGTCGATGAACTCGTCCTTCGGGAAGCCGTACTGCCGCGCCTCGTCGCGGATGGCGGCGGGCACCTCGGGGTCGTTCTGCAGGAGCCACAGGTAGCCTTCGGCGAACGCCCAGTAGCGGTCGAAGATCAGGCGGCGACCGGCGGCGTCGGCCTCGGGCCACGACCAGTTCTCCTCCGCGAGGTCGAACGACTCGCTCGGAACTCCGGTCTCGCCCGATGGGTGGGCGTTATTGAGCTCGTACTTGCCGTTGGGCATCGGGAAGAAATGCATGAGGGTCGTGAGCTTCGTCACCCGGCCCGACCGCATGTCGTCGAGCATCACGCGGTAGTCGTCGCGGTTGAAGGCCGCTGGCTTTTCCACCGGCACGGCGTTGGTGAGGTCCCTCGTGACGTGCGTGCGGAAGCAGAAGGCCTGGATGCCGTCGTCCGCCTCGCCGGTGGAGCCGGGCAGCGGGTTGACGTCCTTGAAGCGGAGGTAGATCCGGCCCGCATGGGCTTCGCCGAACGTCTGTCGGCTCTCACGGCCGACTCGATACGGCACGCCCGCGAGCGCCGCGAGGTCGCCCTCGTACGTCGCGTCCACGAACGTTTTCGCGCGAAACTCGACACGGCTCCCCGGCTGGGCGAGGTCGTCCGCGGCGATGGCGACGAGCGCGACGGTGGGACCAAAGTCCTTCGGTTGCGCGCCATCCATCCGCCGGCCCCGCTCGGCCGCGCGCTCGATACCATCCGCCCCCACGACGCGGGCGGCCGCCACGCGGTGCCGCTCGACGAGTCGAATGTTTTTCTCGGCGGCCAGCATGTCGCGATACACCTGCTCGGCCACCTTCGGCTCGAACATGTGGCCGCCCTGGCAGGCCTTCACCTGTGCAGAGTCCTCACCGTAGGTGGTGACGTAGTGTTCGCGGACCCTGCGGACGAACTCGGCGAACAGTCCGCCGACCGCGCCCTTCCGGTGGATGTCGGTGTTCGTCAGCCCGGCGGACACGATGCCGCCGACGTGGGCCGACTCCTCGAGCAGGATGACGCTCGCGCCCGAGCGGGCCGCGGCGACGGCGGCCGCGACACCCGCCGGGGTGGCGGCCACGACGACGAGATCGGCTTCTTCGGCGGCACGGGCCGTGAAGCCGTCGAGACCGGCGAGGCAGACGGCACAGAGCAGCGCGATCAATGATTTCATGGGGTGCAATTTCATGGGGTGCTTGTTCGTGACGCGTGTTTCAGACGCTCGTCACGGCTGTTGAACAGTGGCCGACTGGTGTCGTAGTCGGGATTGGGCGAGAGATCCTTGGCCCCGGCCTGTTTCATCCAGGCCTCCATAAGGCCCTTCATCTCCGCCACCTTCTCGGGCTCGCGGTCGGCGAGGTTCTCGCGCTCGCCGGGATCGGCCTCGAGGTCGTAGAGCTCCACGAGCGGCTCTGGCACATACCGCAAGGAGCCGGGCTTGATGCGGCCCCCGACGAGCTCCACGTGGTCATAGGGATGCCACACGAGCTTGTACCGCTGCTGGATCGCAACGCGGACGGGCGTCGTAGCGTACTCGACGAGGTAGTGGGGGTAACTCGCGAAGAGCGTCCTCTCCGGGAGCGTGCCGCCGGCCAGCAGTCGCACCAGGCTCACGCCGTCGAGCGGCCAGTCGGGGGCGATCCGGCCGCCGGCGATCGCGCAGAGCGTCGGCAGGAAGTCGGCGAAGTGCACCGGCACGTCGCAGCGGGATCCGGCGGCGACGTGGCCCGGCCAGCGCAGAAAGAGCGGCACGCGGATCCCGCCTTCGTAGAGCGTGCCCTTCCCCAGGCGAAACGGCTTGTTGGCGGCGTTGACGCTTGCCTTGCCCACGCCGCCATTGTCGCTCGTGAAGACGACGAGCGTGTCGCCGGCCAGCTTCAGCTCGTCGAGCACCGCGAGGATCCGGCCTACCGAGAGGTCCACATACTCGAGGCTT
>JBJTBO010000411.1:0-4024 GCA_046091445.1 Planctomycetaceae bacterium
GCGACGAGCCCCTCCGACAGCGTCGCCGGGTCCACCACGAGCGAGTGGTAGCGGCAGGCCGTCATCGGATCCGGAATGCCGGCGAAGAGATTGACCGCGTCATGGCGCACCCGACTCGTGCGGCCGTGCACCGGCTCACGCGCACGCACGATGGACGCCCCCCGAGCCGCGGCGATCACCTGGTGGCCCAGGCAGACGCCGAGGATCGGGATGACACCCGTGAAAGATCGCACCGCGTCGACCGAGCAGCCCGCCTCCGCCGGCGTGCAGGGCCCCGGCGAGATCACGAGCGCCCGCGGATGAAGCCGGTGGAGGTCGGCCACGGTCGCCACGTGGCTGGGAACGACCACCACACGGGGCCCCAGCAGCGAGAGGTGGCGCGCCAGGTTCCACGCGAAGCTGTCGTGGTTGTCGATCAGCACGATCATCGCGGTGCTTCCCGATCTCCGGCACGCACGGCGGCGAGCACCCGCAGCAGTCCCTCCGCCTTGTGAAGCGACTCGGCGTGCTCGGCCGCCGGATCACTCGCCGCCGTAATGCAGCCGCCTGCCGCGAACGTCACCCCCCCGGGTTCGACGAGGAACGTGCGGATGAGCAGGTTGAAGTCGGCCGTGCCGTCGAAGCCGATGTATCCGAGCGAGCCGCAGTAGGCACCTCGTGCCACGCCCTCGAGCGACGAGATGATCTCGCACGCGCGGCGCTTGGGCGCCCCGGTCACGCTGCCGGCCGGGATCGCGGCCTCGAAGGCGGCAAGCGCGTCGAGCCCCGGTCGCAGCGTGCCCGACACGACCGACACGAGGTGCTGCACGTAACGGTAGCGCTCGAGCCGGCAGAGCGCGTCGACCCGCACGCTCGGCGGGGTGCAGACCCGCGCGAGGTCGTTGCGCACGAGATCGACGATCATGACGTTCTCGGCCCGGTCCTTCTCGCTGGCCTCGAGATCCTCGCCGGCGTAGAGATCGGCCTCGGGGCTGGCGATGCGCCGGCGTGTGCCCTTGATGGGGTGCATCCGCACGGTCCGGCCCCGCACCTGCAGGAAGCGTTCGGGCGACATGCTCACGATCCAGCCCGTGCCCATGTCGAGGGCTCCGGCGAAGGGGGCCGGGTTGAGGTCGTGGGCTGCGGCGGCGAGCGCGTGCGGCTCGACCGACGCATCGACCACGAACTGCTGCGCGAGATTCACCTGGAAGATGTCGCCCGCGCGGACGAAATCGATGCCGGCGGCGACCATCGCGGCATACCGGTCGGGCGTGTGCGTCGCCCGGACGTCCCCCTCGGCGGGCCGGGGGCTGTCGACGCGCCTCGCAGGGGACGCGACGCGTGCCGCGTCCCCTGCGGCCCGTCCAGTCGGTGGCCGCGACAGCCCGGTGAGCCCGGCTTCGAGCCGCTCCAAGGCGCGGCCCCGCCGCGCCGCACCACCTCGGCCGGGAAGCCCCTGCGAAATGAACCAGCCGCGACCGAGCCCCTGGTCGAAGGCGAAGACGGTGTCGTAGACGTGCAGTGACACGAGGGGAGTGGCTGCGAGAGTCGCGGCCGGAGGCGCGAGGCCGATCCGCAGGAGTCCGTAGTCGTACGAGATCGCACCGGCGATGCCACCCTGAAACGGTGGCAGCCCGGGGATCGTCGGCGTGGCCAGGTCGGCCAGGATCGCACGCAGCCGTGCCGGCATCTCCGCCACGTCGGTCGGCCGGGCATCCGGTTCCACGCGCACCGAGAGCAGCGGATCGGCCGCCACGAACGAGTAGCGACCCAGACGAGGTGCCGCTGCGCCGGAGGAGGGATCGCCGTCAGGTCGGCTCGATGCCCGTTCGTCGAGCACCGCCTCGTCCGGGAGCGCGCTGTCGAGGAAGAGGACGTGCGGCAGACCCGTGCACGCGCGAAACACGGTCTCGGGCCCGACCCCGGTGGCGGCGTCGGCAACGAGGCCTCCCGAGGCGGTGAAGCGGTGGCCCGCGAGCCACGCGGGCCATTGTGACGCGAGTCGTTCCCCGGCCCGACGTGCCGCGGCCGCTTCCGGGGTCGGACTCATGGCAGCGCTCGGGGGTTGGACGCCAGCGGCAGCGACGCGTCGCGGGCCACGGCCGCGGCGGCTGCCGATGGGCCGTGGCCGATCTCGGGCTGCGTCAGGTGACCCCAGTCGAGGGCCTGGTCCTGCCGGTAGTCCTTGCCGAGCGTGAGCGCGGTCACGGCCTTGGCCATCTCATAGCCGATGTAGAAGGCGTGGCCGGGATCGATGTCGGCGCGACCCACCGCGGCGAGGCGATCGAACAGTGCGAACGGATCGCGTGACTGCTCATGGATCCCGGCGCCGACGACGTGGATCGCACCCCCCTCGGCGAAGATGCGGAAATTCGGATCCCGGATCGCCGCGGCCAGCCGGTCGAGGGTTTCCTGGCCGTGCGCCTGCGGCCTGCCGGCCCGCAGGGTGACGAGCCGGGGCTCCACGTGCTTGGGAAGCGTGTGGTGCGTCACGGCGTGCCACGCGAGCCGTCGCGCGAGGTCGCACTCGCGCACGCTGCTGCGGGCCCAGTGGATCACCTCGGTCGTGAGCACCGATCGAATGCCGATCTCCTGACAGAACCCGATGAGCGCGACGTTCATCCCGGCGGAGTCGACGTCGGTGAGCTCCGTGAGATTGCCGATCCCCATCATCATCTCGGCGGCGGGGTGCCGACGACGCACGTCGAGGTAGCGGCCGAGGCTCGCGGCGAAGCCGAATCCGATCGGCTCGAGCACGGGATCGAGCCGCATCCGCACCCCGTCACGGTCGAGCCGCTCCACGGTGTCGTCGAAGCACGCCATCGTCTCGGGCACGTCGGGCACCACCACGACCTCGCATCCCCAGTCCGCCGCGGCGGCGACGTTGGTCGAGTTGACCGAGAGCACGAGCGACGCCCCCGCGCGGACCGCCGCCGCGACCTCCCGCGGCTCGACGCTGTCGATCGACACCGCGAATCCCTCGTCCACGAGCAGGCGCACGCAGTCACCGACGCCGGTCCAGACATCCCCCGGGTCGCATCCGACGTCGATCCGGTCGGCACCGGCTGCGGCGAGTCGACGCGCCTCGGCGAGCACGTCGGAGGTCGAGAGCCGCGGGGCGTGATTGATCTCGGCGATGATTTCGATGTCGAAGCGGCCGTAGTCGGCGCGGTCGCGGGCCTGCTGCCCGAAGAACTCGTCCAGGCAGCGGAGATCCTCCGGGCCGCGTTCCACCGGGACCTCGGTCGCATCCCGAAAGACGTCGAGCGATCCTCGGCAGGCCCCCGGGATGAGCACCCGGGTCGTGCCGGCGGGCACCTCGAGACGCCGGGCGATCCAGGGGGTCGTCATGAGCGCGGCGACGGTGATGTTGAGCACCTGCACCGTGTGCTCGAAGCCGGCCCGCGGACCGAGGCGGTCGAGCACCTGGCGGAGCGCGTGCTCAGCCAGCCTGCCGGTCACGAAGTGGATGCGGGGCCGGTCGGTCATGGGGGCGGCGGGATGCGGTCCCGCGGGGGCGGTCTCCGGCCGGCAGCATGTGGCCTCGACGGGTGCCGCCTCGTCCAGAGTGTAGTGTACGGACCGCCCGTGGCCCCTTCTCGGTGCGTGAAGCGCCGGGCCGTCGCCAACCCCGTGCCCGCCCGCCATGATCCTCGAAGGTCTCGTCACCACCATCGATCCGTCGGGCGCCATGCACGTGGCCGCGATGGGTCCGGAGATCGACGATGCGGAACGCGCGGCCGGCCGGATCACCCGACTCGTGCTGCGGCCGTTCGCCACGAGCCAGACCTCGCGCCACCTCCACGACCGACGCGAGGGCGTCTTCCACGTCACCGACGACGTCCTCCTCCTCGCGCGGCTCGTCGCGGGCGTGCCCGTCGCGCCCGCCGCACGTTCAGCCGCCGCGGTGGGGGGCTGGGTCCTCGCGGACGCCTGCCAGGCGTGGGAGTTCGTCATCGAGGCGGTGGATGATTCCGCCGAACGCACGCGGCTCGAGGCCCGCGTCGTGGCGACGCACGAGGGCCGGCCCTTTCTCGGCTTCAAC
>JBJTBO010000412.1:0-7398 GCA_046091445.1 Planctomycetaceae bacterium
CGCAATCTCGAGTTTTTCGTTCACGTTCGCCCAGTTTGCCGGCCGAAGCCTTGTGGACGCCGTGTCCACACGCGGTTACGGTCCGGTGAGGCTTCGCCGTCCCCTTCACTTGCCCGCACCTCCACGGCATCGTTCCAACGCGTTCAGACCCGTTTTGTACGGGTCAAGCGACGACGTGTCGGACCAAGTCCGGTGCGCGAGGGGAGCCGGCGACGCACCGATCTCGAATACGCTCGAGACGCGGGCCCCGGACGAAACAGACGGGTGACATGAGGCGAGATCGATCGACGAAGCGTCGTCGCGCACGGCGGGTGCGGGGTGGCGGCACGTGGTCCGGGGTGGCGGCCCCCGAGCAGCTCGAGCGTCGGGCCCTGCTGACCGTCAGCCCGTTGGTGGTGGGCTCGGACCTCGTCATCGAGGTCGACTCGTCATCCCGGCTCGACTCGGCCTACGTGCGGCAGGCGGCCGGCCTGATCGAGGTGGCGGCGAATCCCCGCTTCGAGGCCGCGTTCACCGTCGCCGAAGCGAGCATCGAGCGGGTCGAGTTCGGGGCGGCCGCAGCCTTCTCGGGCGATGTCGAGATGCGTCTGCCCGGGGCGACGCTCGCCGCGACGAACATCGTCTCCACTGGCGGGCGCATCACGCTGGATGCGGCCCGTCTCGAGCTGGCGGGTTCATGGCGCGCGGCCACGGACGTGCGCGTCGAAGGCCCGACGACGCTCACGGCCGACGCGTCGATCACGGGCAACGCCGGCGCCGTGACGTTCGCCGGTCCGGTCGACGGCAGCCGTCCCGGTCGGCAGTCGCTGTCGGTCACGAGCCCGGTCGCGACGACGTTCGACGGCCCGGTGGGCGGCCGCGTGCCGCTGCGGTCGCTCGCGACGCGTGCGGTCGATCCGCTCGTGGTGCCGCAGTCGGCCGCCAGCCGTTCGATCCCGTTGCACTATCTGCCATACACGACGTCGGGCGGCACCGTCCAGGACAAGTACGGAATCGAGGTGTCGATCGGTGGTGGGCCGGTGCGGATGTACGAGTTCGACACCGGCGGCACGGGGTTCATGGCAGGCTATGACCCGGTCGTGTGGCCCGGGATCGATCCGAGCGGGCCGCCGGTCGACGCGAACTACACGTCGGGCAACTTCTACGACGCGGTCGCCGTGGACGCGGTCGTGACGCTCGGCCGTGGTGCCGCGGCCGTCTCGACGGCCGTACCCGTGCAGGTCGGTGCGATCCTGTCGGGGGGCAACGTCAACACGGGCGCATCCTTCGACTTTCTCGGCACGACGCCGCCCGTCGAGGGGAGTTTCTTCGGTGACTTTGGCGCGTCGTTCGGCATCAATCGTGGCAGCCAGCCGGGCGTCGCGGTCACGAACGTGCTGCTGCAGCTGCCCGGCAACCTCTCGAGCGGCTTCGTGGTCGAACTCGGGCCGATCGGCGGACCGGCTCGGCTCACGGTCGGGCTCATGCCCGAGCTGCGGGCGCAGTTCCCCCACGCGGTGGCGCTCGATCGGATCGACGACGTCTTCTACCCGACCTCGGGTCGCCAGGTGTTCGATCAGTTGGCCTTCGCCCCCACCTACACGCTCTCCAGGGGGGGTCGCAGCCGGACGCTCGGTCCGCTCCAGACGCTCATCGATTCGGGAGCGCCGTCGATGAGCGTGCGGCTGCCCGAGTGGCCGGCCGATGAGCCGTACCCGTTTTCCTCCGGTGGCGACGCGGTCGATCCGGGCACGACGCTCACCGTCGACTTCCCACCGGCTCCCGGCACACCGCCGCTCGCGTGGTCGTTCATCGCGGGGACCGACGGCTCCGTCAACCAGACCGGCTACTCGTCGTCCAGCGGAAAGGCGACCACCGGCAACAACGTGAACACCGGGCTCACGCGCCGACTGGCGGAACGAGATGGCGGCCGACGAACACGGAATCGAGACGCGGAGAAAGGACACGGCCATTGGGGGGACGGCATCGGAAACCCAGTCGGCTCGAGGCGAGGCCCGCGGATCACGCAGAGAACCCCAATATAGAGGGGACTCTGACTGAGGGCAACGTTTTGGTGCCGTGAGGAGCGAACAAGATTGCTGGGGCATTGCGCGGGATGTGCCGAGCGGTCGGGCTTGTCACGCTCGGGTTGCCCTCAGAAGTCGAATGCCAGCCGCGTGCCGAAGGCGTGGATGCCGCCGCTGCCGTTGAAACCGGCGAGGTTCACGAAGTCGCGATAGGTGAAGTCGTAGTTGAAGTAGACGCGGGCATTCGGGGTCCAGAGCCAGTTCAGCCCGAGCGTCACCGCGTTGAGCACGCCGCCGTTCACCTCGCCGTCGTTGAGCGACAGGCAGTTGTAGCGGGCGCCCACCTGCCATGCCCCGGGGCTCGAAAGCAGTCGGCGGGCGCCCCGCAGCACGTAGAACGTGTCGCGGGGGATCGGACGATCGAAGACGCCCTCCAGTCGCGAGTAGGTGCGGGTCTCACCGGTGAGGAAGTAGAGCACCTCGACGTAGCCACCCTGGTAGAAGACCGTGCCGACCGGCGTGCCCGCCGGCGGCTGGCGGCCGGCGTTGATCGGATCGTTGCCCGTGGTCACGGCGTCATAGAGCCACGAGCCGATGTACTCGGCCTGCCACGAGAGCGGCCCGTCGTTCCCCACGAATTCGAGGCCGATCATGTTCTGCCACGATCCCTCGAGCAGCCCGGCATCGGCGTAGATCGAATTGACCGGGCCGGGCGGCCCGTTCCGCACGTCGCCACGACTGCGGAAGCGGACGGCGGGCACTTCCGGCCCCGTCGGCAGCCCGGTCGTGGGATCGAATTCGGTCTGCAGGAGCTTGAGCCCCATCGTCCTGCCGGCCACGCCGAGGTGCACCAGCCGCTCCCCTTCCCCCTCGAACACCGGCAGCACCACGAGCCGTCCCACGGTCTGGCTCCCGCCGTCGGTGGCGCTCGCACCGAAGACGTTGCTCGTGTTCTTGAACTCGCCGACCTGCCAGATGACGCGGCCGTCGTCCGATGCGTTCAGGATCTTGATGCCGGGCTGAAAGCCGTTGTTGAACGGCCCCACGAAGGCGTCCATCGAGAACGACCGCTCCATGAAGTTGAGCCAGCGGCTGCTCGTGAGGTGCTCGTACCCGAAGGGGTCCTTCTGGTTGCCGATGCGCACGATGCCCAGCACCGGGAGCTCGCGGATCTGCACCCACGCGTCGGTGATGGCCGGCAGCGGGCCGATGTCCCGCTCGGTGGGAAAGGCCTCGTTGTTCACGTCGAGCTGATTGGCGAAGTCGTACTCCATCGCCCAGTCGTAGACCTCGTACATCCGCCCCTCGACGCGGATCCGCGCCCTCCGGACGTTCGTGGCGCCGCTGAGCGGAGGGTTGAGGCCGCCGAAGGCCGGTGGCGTGGCCGGCCCTGCGCCCTCCGTGTACGCCGACGTGTCGATCTGCACGCGGCCGCCCACCTTCACGGCGAAGTCACGTGACGGCGATTCGAGCGCGAGGCCGTGATGCCAGTGGACGGTCAGCGGCAGGCCGTTGACGACGTCGTGGATCGGCGGGTCCTCGTCGGCGGGTGCGGACCCGGCCGCGGCGCGGTGGATGGCCGTCGCCGCGGATCGGTCGACGGGCATCGACTCGTCCGGTGGAAGCTCGTCGAGCGCCGTGGCATCCGCCGGTGGGTCCGGCCCGCCCGGCGCGATGTCCCCGAGCGACGCCGACGGACTGGCGATGCCGAACGGCTCGGCGCCGGACGCGCTGCCCGGCCACGTGCCGTCGCGGACGAGGGCGTGACCGGACAGCATCTCGACGAGGATGATCACCACGATCGAGGCGACCCGACCGGTGCAACCGGATCGTCCGTGCATCTCGTCGTTCCCGGTACGTCGCCCCCAGCCATCATGGTGGGGTCCGATCGTGAGAATCGTCAGCCGAGTGCGCCGGACGGAACGGACATGCCGAAACGTCCCGTCGGGCAGACTGCACAACGGGTGCCACGTGGTGCGCGCCGGCAAGCTGGGAAGAGACTGCCGACGCGGCGGCCCCACTGACCGGGGCCGCCCCGGGAGGTGTCGTGTCACCCGACGAACAGCGTGGCGATCCAGTAGATGACGCCGGAGAGGAAGATCACGGCCGGCAGCGTCAGGATCCACGCCAGGGCGATGTCCCGCACCGTTTCGGCCTGGATGCCCGACTTGTTGGCCCACATCGTCCCCGCCACACCGCTCGAGAGCACGTGGGTCGTGCTCACCGGCATGCCGAAGCCGTCCGCGAGGCCGATCGTGGCCGCCGCGACCAGCTCGGCCGACGCGCCCTGGGCGTAGGTCAGATGCGTCTTGCCGATCTTCTCACCGACCGTGACGACGATGCGCTTCCAGCCGACCATCGTGCCCAGGCCGAGACAGAGTGCCACGCCCATCTTCACCCACTCCGGCACGTACTCCACCGGCTTGGACAGCTTGCCCGCGAGGCTCATCAGCACCTTCCGCCGATCCTCGGCCATCTTGTCGCCGAACGTGCGCACGAGCGTCCGCACCGACGCCCCGAGCTCGACGAGGTGCGTCCTGACCTGCCACCGCTCCTCCGAGCCGAGATCCTCGAAGCTCGTCTTGCCGTGGAGCGCAGCCATCAGATCCTTGGCGATCGGCAGCGGGTCGAGCGTCGCGAGCACGGCGTCGGCCCGCGGGTAGGGATCGATGAGGTCGCTGGCCACACCGGGGCTGCGAAGCTCGAAGCCATGCACGTCGTCGTCGAAATTGCCGTAGGGCTCGATCGTCGCCGCCAGGGCCTCGCTGCGGCGCAGCTTCTCGACGCGGGTGCTCGCCATGTATTCCTGCTTGAGCGCATCCATGAGCCCGGCGATCTCCGGCGCCTGCAGCTCGTCGTGCAGGTCGCGCGCGGCCTCGACGACGGCCGTGATGTCGGCCTGCGAGGTGCCCATGTTGAGCGCGTAGGTCGCCGGCACGATCCCGATGAGCACGAGCATGATGAGTCCCATTCCCTTCTGCCCGTCGTTCGACCCGTGCGCGAAGCTGACACCGGTGCAGGTGCCGATGAGGATCGCGCGGATCCACATGGGAGGCGGCTCGGTCTCACTCGGCGCCTCGTAGAGCTTCTGCGACGGGATGAGTCGCTTGCCCAACAGCAGCAGGCCTGCGGCGAGTCCGAACCCGATGAGCGGCGACAGCAGGAGCGCGGTCGCCACCTCCGTCGCCTTGTGCCAGTTGACACCCTTGAAGAGCGACCCGTGCTCCATCCAGGCGTTCATCATTCCCACGCCCATGATCGACCCGATGAGCGCGTGCGAGCTCGATGCCGGCAGGCCGCGGTACCAGGTCGCGAAATTCCAGATGATGGCGGCGAGCAGCAGGGCGAGGACCATCGCGAGGCCGCGCCCCGTCTTGATGTTGACGAGCAGGTCGACGGGCAGGAGGTGGACGATGCTGAAGGCCACGCCGATGCCACCGGCATGCACGCCGATGAAGTTCCAGAGGCCGGACCAGACGACGGCCGGGGTCGGCTTGAGGCTCTTCGTGTAGATGACCGTCGCCACCGCGTTGGCGGTGTCGTGGAACCCGTTGACGCATTCGAAGCCGAAGGCGATCACGAGCGCCGTGATGAGGAGGAACACCTGGCCCGGTCCGAGGGTCGAGAGCGCGTCGAAGAATTCCATGGCGGCTGCGTCCTGTGCACGGTGCGGATCGTATGGAGCGGGCCCGGCGGCCCCGAAACGAACGGGAGTGACGCGCCCGGCGCGGCGCATGCCGTCACCGGCCCGACTCGACCGTCAGGCTAGGGTCCCCCCCGCGCGCTCACAAGCGGCCCGGCGACCCTCATCCAATTCTCACGGAAGCGGTCGCGGAGCCGCCGGTCACTCCCACTCGATCGTCGCGGGCGGCTTCGACGAGATGTCGTAGACGACGCGGTTGATCCCGCGGACCTCGTTGATGATGCGGGTCGACATGCGGGCGAGCACCTCGTGGGGCAGGTGGCTCCAGTCGGCCGTCATGAAGTCCTCCGTCTCCACCGCGCGGACGGCGAGCACGTCGTCGTAGGTGCGCGCGTCACCCATCACGCCGACGCTCTGCACCGGCAGCAGCACGGCGAACGCCTGCGCGACCTTCCGCATGAGTCCCGCGGACTCGAGCTCCTCGAGCACGATCGCATCGGCGTCACGCAGGCGATCGAGCCGTGCCTTCGTGACCTCGCCGAGGCAGCGCACGGCGAGCCCCGGTCCGGGGAACGGATGCCGCCAGACGATGCGCTCCGGCAGGCCGAGCTGCAGCCCGAGCGTGCGCACCTCGTCCTTGAACAGGTCGCGGAGCGGCTCGACCAGCTCGAACTTCAGGTCGTCCGGAAGGCCGCCGACGTTGTGGTGGAGCTTGATCGTCGCGGCGGGACCGTCCGCCGCCGCGCCGCTCTCGATGACGTCGGGATAGAGCGTGCCCTGGGCGAGGAATCGCGCGCCCGCGATCTTTGCCGCCTCATCCGTGAAGCACTCCACGAACGCGCGCCCGATGCGGCGGCGCTTCTCCTGTGGCTCGGTGACGCCGGCGAGCACGTCGAGAAACCTGTCCTCCGCCCGGATCACGTGCAGGTCGGTCCGGAAGTGGGTGGTGAACTCCTCGATGACGGCCGTCGCCTCGTGTCGTCGCAGCAGGCCGTTGTCCACGAGGATGCAGGAGAGGCGATCCCCGATCGCCCGCGAGAGAAGCGCGGCGACGACGGCCGAGTCCACGCCGCCGGAGAGCCCGCAGATGACACGGTCGTCGCCGATCGTCGCGCGCAGCCGGTCGATCGTCGTCCGCGCGAAGTCGTCGAGCCGCCACGCGCCCGAGCAGCCGCAGGCACCGCGCAGGAAGTTCGCGAGGATCGCGCCGCCGGCCGGCGTGTGGGTCACCTCCGGATGAAACTGCAGGCCGAATACCGGCAGGTCCCGGTGACGCACGGCGGCGAGCGGGCAGGCCGGCGTGCGCGCGAGCGCCACGAAGCCGGCGGCGACCGCGTCCACACGATCGCCGTGGCTCTTCCAGACCTCGGCGGGCGAGGCGACGCCCGCGAAGAGCGTGTCGGCCTCGAGGATCTCGCACTCCGCGCGACCATACTCCCGCGAGGGCGCGCCGCGGACGCTTCCGCCGAGGGCATCGCAGGCCAGCTGCATGCCGTAGCAGATGCCCAGCACCGGGATTCCGAGCCGGAAGAGCTCCGCGTCGCAACGCGGGGCACCCGTCTCGTACACGCTCGCCGGGCCTCCCGAGAGGATGATGCCACGCGGCGCGAGCTCGCGGATGCGGGCGGCGGCGAGGTCGTGCCGCACGATCTCGCAGTAGACGTTCTGCTCGCGCACGCGTCGGGCGATGAGCTGGGCGTACTGCGACCCGAAAGCGAGGACGAGCACCCGCTCGGTCTGCTGCGGGCT
>JBJTBO010000413.1:0-2530 GCA_046091445.1 Planctomycetaceae bacterium
TGCACGTGGTCGCTCGTGAAGTGCGGACCGCCGTGGCAGTCGCTGCACCCGTCCCGGGCCGAATGGAAGAGTTCACGACCGCGCTGCCGTACGGCGACACGGCCACACCCCGCGGCAGCCGGCCGACCTCGATCGTCTCGACGAGCGCGAGCGACACCGGGTCGATCATGACGAGCCGCTCGCCCAGTGCGAGCGTGACGAACGCCGCCGCCCCGTCGGAGGCGACCGCCACGGCACGCGGCTCGACCCCCACGTGCAGCCTCGCCGACTCCACGAGCCTGTCGCCCCGCACCTCCAGACGCACGACGTCTCCCGCCTCGGACGCCACCACGAGCACCGCGTCGGTCCCCACGGCGGCGACGGACGTGGGGCGGGCGCCGACCGGCCGTTCATCGACGCAGCGGCCGGCCTCACGGTCGATGAGCGAGACCGAGTCACTCGTGGCGTTGACCGTCACGAGCCGGCGCGAGCCGACGAGTGCGAGGTCGAAGGGGGATCGGTACGCGGCGAGCGCGGCGGGCGCCGACCGGGGCGTGCCTTGGACGCCACGCGCATCGGCCGCCGTGAGCGGACCCTGCGAGGTCGTCGCCACGCACACCACACACCCGACGAGCACGCGGCACCAGGACATGTCGTCGCTCCTCCGTTGTCTCTCCGCCCGCGTGGCCCGCTCACGGCACCGCGACCAAACCACACCCGCCGTCGTCGGGCCCCCACAGGGCTTCGGCTCGCAGTGTACGCTGCTCGAAGAGGCGGCCCCAAGGGCGGCGGCACGCCATCTCCCCGCGGGATCACCCTGCCAGACGACCTGGAGCGCGGCCCATGCACGACTCGCCGCCCGACGTCCTCCGCGCGCTCCTCGGCGAGCGATCGGTTGCGACCCTCGCGACGCTGCACGAGGGTCGCCCGGCGGCCTCGATGATCCCCTTCGCGGTCCATGTCTCGGCCGGCACGCCCGTGCTCGTGACTCACGTGAGCAGTCTGGCGGCGCACACGCGCGACATGCTCGCCTCGCCCGACGTCTGCCTGCTCGTCACCGCGGCGGAGTCGCCGGGCGCGATGCCGCAGTCGCTCGCCCGCGTGTCGCTGCCCGCCGTGGCGACGTTCGTTCCCCAGGATCATCCCGATCACGCACCGCTCAAGGCGACGTACCTCGCGAAGTTTCCCGACGCCGCCGACCTCTTCATGCTGGGTGACTTTTCGATCGTGGCGCTCACGCCGACGTCGGCCCGCCTCGTGGCCGGCTTCGCCCGCGCCCACACGCTCGCCCCCACTGCTCTCGCTGACGCGCTCTCGCAGGCACACCCACGGAGACCGCTGCCATGACCGACGGACGTTCGGATCAGCCGTCGTCGGCACTGACCACCCAGGCGTCGCCACCTCCACCGCACGGCCTCGCGGCCCTCTCCCCCGCAGTAAAGGCCCGCATCGGTCGTGTGGCCATGCATGTGGCGATCGCCGCGGTCGTCGTGCTCGCGGTCGCGCCGCTGGCCGACCGCGTGGGCGGCGAGGCGCTCGACGGCTCGTTCAAGCGGGCGCTGGCGGCGCTCGCGACCACACGCGGCCTCGACGCGGCGATCTCGCTCGCGCAGAGCTCGGAGGTGAGCTTCAGCCTCGGCCCGGGTGGCAGCATCGGCATCGGGCAGGTGCTCGATCCGGTCAACGACCTGGTCGAGCAGTACGGCACGCTGCTCATGACGAGCACGACGGCCCTGGGCATCCAGCAGGTGGGGCTCCGGCTCGGCCGGGCGCTCGGCTGGTGGCTCTTCGTCCCGTCCCTCGTCGCGCTCGCGGCGGCCGCCTTCGCCCAGGGATCGATGGCCACGAGCCTCGCCACGTGGGGCCGTCGCCTCTTCGCGCTGGCGCTCTTCGCGCGCCTCGCGATCCCGACGGCCGCCTGGATCGACGGGATCGTCGCCGATCGCTTCCTCGAGGCCGACTACCGCGAGGCCACGGCGGTCGTCGAGCGGACGACGGAGAGGCTCGAGGAGATGAAGCCGGACGGGCCGGAAAAACCGTGGTACGAACGACTCAATCCGGTCACGGTGATCGGCGAGCAGGCGAAGCAGCTTTCCGACACGCTCGGCACCGTGGCCGAGTCGATCGTGAACCTCGTCATCTACTTCACGGTCTCGACGATCGTGCTGCCGCTCGCCACGCTCTGGCTGCTCTCGAAGACGCTTGGCGTCATTTTCGGGCCACGCACGTGAGCGCGAAGAAGCCGCATACGCACGCCTGGAGGCGTGCGCCACAAAAGGTCGAGACTCCCGTCTCCGCACAAACCATCACGCCTTCTCGTGGCGCACGCTTACCAGCGTCCGAATGCAGTCCTCTCCCCTCGTGGCGCACGCTTTCCAGCGTGCGCATGCGGCGCTCTCGTCTTGTAGCGCACGCTTTCCAGCGTGCGAATGCGGGCTCCATGCTGTCAGGGAACCGCCTCCCAAAGACCTGCTCCTCGAAGCCATGCGTCGACTCCTCCACCACTTCTGGTTCGCACGCCTGGAGGCGTGCGCCACGTACGGGCAGAAGG
>JBJTBO010000414.1:0-8484 GCA_046091445.1 Planctomycetaceae bacterium
CGAGCAGCGGCGTGAGCGCGGTCACGGCGGCGGCCGTGTCACCGTGCCGGACCGCCGACCACCCGACCCCCGAAGCGGCCCAGAACCGGAGCGCCGGATCCGGTGACGTGAGGCGCGCCATGAAGTGATCGGGCGCGTGGCTGGCACCCACGTCCCACACGACGTCGAGCAGCGCGTCGTAGCGGGCGGCCGCAGCCTCCTCGGCCGCGGTCCCCTGCGGCGGATGAAACACGGCCCATTCGCTGCCCGCCACGGCGGCCTCCCGCCGCAGGATCGGCTCGGGCAGGATGCCGGTGTCACGGGTCGCGCGCATCCAGTCGCGGAGGCTGGTGCGCAGCCGCTCGAGGTCCGCCGCGTGCGCGGGTTCGGCCGCCAGATCGTGCACGCCGTCAGGATCGGTGACGACGTCGTAGAGTTCCTCGACAGGCCGCGTCGCACGTGCGAACCACTCGGCACCGGGCGGCAGTGTCCCCGCCGCGCGTGCGGCCCGGAGTTCTCCGGTGATCGGCACGCCGTCGGCGTAGGGAGGCAGGTCGTCCCCGTCCAGCCACGGCAGAAAGTTCCGCACGTACCGCAGCCGCCGCGCGCGCACGGTGCGTCCGAAACCGGAGATGGCGTCCATGCGGTCGCGGGCGCCGACGACGACCTGGGCCTCTCGCGCGTGGGGTCCGAGCACGCTGTGGCCCTCCATCCAATCGGGAATCGGCACGCCCGCAAGGTCGAGCGCGGTGGGGCCGAGGTCGAGCAGGCTCACGAGCGTGTCGCTCGTCGCGCCGACCGCCGCGTGACCCGCCCGGTCCGCGAACCGTGACGGCACGCGCACGACGAGGGGCACGCGCAGGCCGTGCTCGTTGAGGGACCGCTTCCCGTGAGGGATCCCCTCGCCGTGATCGCCCCAGAAGAAGACGATCGTGTCGTCCGCGAGCCCGTCGGCGGCGAGTTCGTCGAGGATGCGTCCGACATCGCGATCGAGCAGGGCCGCGAGGTCGAGTCGCGCGGCGAGTGCCTCGCGCACGGTGGGAGTGTCGGGGAAGCAGGGCGGCACGCGCACGTGGGCCGGGTCGTGCCGTTTCGCGGGGTCGATCTCCCGCCGGGCCTGTGCGAGCGTGTCCTCGAACAGCCCGCTTTCGTGCGTGACGCCGAGGTTGAAGACGGCGAAGAACGGCTGCTGCGGATCGGGGCGATGGCGCCAGTGCGCCTTCGCGTTCGACTCGTGCCATCCCGGATCGAACGTCGCGGAGAGGTTGTAGTCGGTCTTGGCGGCGTTCGTGCAGAACCACCCGGCGTCGCGCAGGAGCCGAGGAAAGCCGACGAGGTGGCGGGGCGGTGTTGCACGGCAGCGCATCGGCAGGCTCCCGAGCGTCGTGGGCATGACACCCGTGATGATCGCGCTGCGCGACGGCGCACAGACCGGCGCCGCGGAGAACGCATGGTCGAAGCGGAGGCCGGCTGCCGCCAGCGAGTCGATCCGCGGCGTGCGTGCCGGACCACCGTAGCAGCCGAGCGTCCCGGCGGAGATGTCCTCCGCGGAAATCCAGAGGATGTTGGGCCGTCCCGCCGGAGACGCGGGGATGTCGGCGGCACGTCCGGATGAGGACAGCAGCGCGACGAGCGCGAGCCACGCGAGCGAGCCGAGGACGTCGGAGCCGATGCGCTGGGACATGTCAGCCTCCGGGGGCGATGCGGCGTCGGGCACGCACGACGTTCGAGCGCATCCCCACCCAGCCTGCCGGGGCATCGCTCCGGCAGAACCGCTATCGGCCCTAGCGAACGGCGCGTGGCGTCGAGACGTTCCCGCCGCCACCCCCAAAATACCCACGGGACTCGATGAGCGTCGCGACGTCCGGGACGACGAGATCCCGCCAGGCGGGATCGCCCGAGCAGATGCGACTGCGGACATCCTCGCTCGAATAGGTGCGGAGCGTCGCCGGATCGAACGGCAGCGGCTGGATGAGGCCGTTGGCCCGCAGGTGCTCGAGCAGATGGGTGAGGTGGGGGGCGACCCGCAGCATGTCGGCCGTCACGACGCTGCCGTCGATCGCGTCGCGGGTCGGCTGCACGTAGAGCCGCACGCCGTGCGTGAAGAGCCGGCCGAAGGCCTCGAGGATGCCGCCCGGGAGCTTGCGATAGTGCGCCTCGTTGAAGAGCTCCCGCAGGAGCGGCACGCCGAGGACGAGGCCCGTGCGCGTGACGTGGCGGGCCGCGAGGTATTCGCCGAGGTCGTGGAAGGCGCCGAGGTCGCTGACGAGCACGAGCATGCCCGCGGCAGCGAGCAGGTCGACGCGGGCGAGGAAGTCCGCGTCGTCGGTCTGGCCGCGATCGCGGAGGTTGTTCATGGTGATCTCCATGAGCTCCCGAACCTCGCCCGGATCCCCCTCGGCATCGGCCGCGAACGCCTCGCCGGCGAGCCGCATCATCTCGAGATTGAGCTTCGTGACCGGCGCGAAGCGGCCGCGTTCCACGAGCACGCGCGTGTGCCGGATGGCCTCGGAGGCCAGCAGCGGCGTACCCGTCGTGTCGAAGAGGAGCGCCGGCGTGAATCCCGACCGCACGAGGTGCAGACCGAGCAGCCGGTTGTCCACGCCGGCGAAGGCGGGGCCGCGCACGCCGATCCAGTCGATCTCCAGCCGATCCCGGCCGACCTCGTCGAGAAGCACCTCGACGAGCTTCTTGGGGTCGCGCCACAGATTGAGCGCGCCGTGGAGGAAGTTGACCCCGAGCCGCCCCACGGCCTCCTGCTGCAGGGCGTTCGTGGAGTCGAGCAGTCGCGTGTGCAGGACGACGTCGCTCGGCTCGGTGCGGAATGCGTGCTGGAACCGCACGCCGAGCCAGGCATGACATTCATTGGTGCCCGAGTAGGAGCGGGCGGCCGCCGTGTCGGCGAAGGCGAAGAATCGCGTCCGCTCTCCGCGCGACGCGTCGAGTCGCTCGCGCAGCAGGCCGTACTCATGGTCGAGCATCTCGAGGACGCGTTCGCGCGAGACGTAGCGGGGCGCCCTGCCGTAGATCGCGTCGCTGAAGGTCATGTCGTACGCCGACATCGTCTTGGCGACGGTGCCCGCGGCGCCGCCGACCGAGAAGAACCAGCGGGCGACCTCCTGGCCGGCGCCGATTTCCGCGAAGGTGCCGTAGACCGCCGCGTCGAGATTCAGGGCGAGGGCACGTTGGGCCGTGGGATCCACGCTGCCGTGCATGGGAGAAGACCTGTGCGGAGACCGGTCGCCCGTGGTACCGTACCGACGGTGGCCGTCCCGAACCCGGACGGCCCTCGCTCCGTAGTATGGTGGCGCGCCATCGTGATGAATCGGTGAGCGCCGTGAACGGGAGGATGGCCCATGGCGGCGGGCGACCGGCTGCGTGCCGAACGGCAGATTCTGGGCTCGACCGTCTCCTACATGCACCACGGCATCGACGTGGGTGACGGCACCGTCGTCCACGCCCGACCGCACGATTTTCGGCGTCCTTTCGCCGGTGGCGGCGTGGTGCGGACGAGTCTCGAGGCCTTCGCCGGCGGATCGCCCGTGTGGACGGGGACGGAGCCGGCGGCGGCCTTCCCGGGGGAGGAGGTCGTGCGGCGGGCCCTCTCGTACGTCGGCCGTCCGGGCTACTGTCCGGTCGTCGACAATTGCGAACACTTCGCGACCTGGTGTGCGACGGGCCGACGGGCGAGTCGGCAGATCGACCTCATCGCCCACCGGATGTCGGGTGCGGCGACCCGCGTCGTGGCTGCGGTCTCCACGCGGTCGGTGGGCGGCCTGGCGATCCGGACGGCCGTGGGCACGACCGTCAGGGCCGGACTGCGGGCGCTGGTCCCCACGGCGATCGTCGGCGAGGTGGCGGCATTGGCGGCGGAGTGGCGGGCACACCGCAACGGCCGGTCGGCGCAGGAGAGCCGGCTGGCTGGGGAGCGGGCCGGTCTCGTGACGACGGCCGCAGCCTTCGCCCTGGTCGGACTCCGGGCAGGACCCGCTGGGGCGGTCGCCGGTGCCGTGGCCGGTGCCGCAGTCTGGGCGGGCGGCACGGTGATGCGCGGCCGCGCGTGACCGGCACGATATCCCGTGGCGGCCGTTCGCTCGGGAAGCGTTCGCCGACTCCCCTCGCCTCGTCTGTTCTCCCTGTGGCGTACGCCTCCAGGCGTGCGAATGGTCCGGCCGCGGCGACCGTTCCCTCGAGAAGCGTTCGCCGACCCCCTTCGACTGCCTGCCCGGACTGCCGGGCGTCGCGCGCCCACCAGAATCCGCTTCAACTGTGCATGCGCGGCAGCGGATCGCCGCGGTCGATGATCGCGGCCTCCGCTTCGGCCAGTTCGTGCAGCCGTTCGTGCACCTCGTGGTCGGTCGCGAAGTCGCAGGCCGCCCGCACGTAGGTGGCGTGGTGGCGGGCTTCGGATTCGAAGAGGCTGCGGTAGAACCGCCGCAGCGTGTCGTCCGCCACGTGCTCGGCGAGGAGCGAGAAGCGTTCGCAGCTGCGTGCCTCGATCAGCGATGCGACGAGCAGCCGGTCGACCGCGCGGTGTGGCTCGTCGCGACGGATGAGGTCGTGCAGCGCCTTCGCATAGCCGCCCGGGGCGAGCTTGCGGAAACGGATGCCGCGATGCGCCAGCAGGTCGAGGACCAGGCGGAAGTGATCGAGCTCCTCGGTGACGATCTCCGGCATGGATCGCGCGACGGACGGGCGGTCGACGTAGGAGAAGAGGAGGTTCATCGCCACGCCGGCGGCCTTCTTCTCGCAGTGCGCGTGATCGATGAGCACCTCGTCGAGGTGCCGATCGACCTGGGCGAGCCACCGGGCCGACGACGTGGAGGCGAGGCTGAGCATGGATGGCGCCGCGGGAGCGGGCGGACGGACCCTTGCCGTCGGCATCCCCGCGACCCATGATACGAGTCTTGGGGGTTTCCCGGGCGCCGTCCGGCACGCGTGGCGTCCCCTCCCCGCCGTGGTGCGCCATGATCGCGTTCGATCGCCCCGTCTCGACGCCCCAGGAGCGAAACGTCCTGGGCGGACCGCTCGTCGCGTGCTCGCGTGAGCCGCTGACCGGCTTTTTCCGCGACGGGTGCTGTCGCACCGGACCCGCCGACGCCGGCGTGCACACGGTCTGCGCGGTGATGACGAAGGACTTCCTCGAGTTCACCGTGCGTGCCGGAAACGATCTGGTGACGCCGCAGCCGCAGTGGGGCTTTCCGGGACTGGTCGTGGGCGATCGCTGGTGTCTCTGTGCCGCCCGGTGGCTCGAGGCCGCGGAGGCGGGGCATGCGCCCCCGGTCGTGCTCGAGGCGACGCACGAGAAGTCGCTGTCGATCGTGCCCCGCGACCTGCTCGAGCGGCATGCCGTGACGATCGCCTGAGCCGGTGCTGGAAGCGGGTCGGCCCGTCCCGCCGGCCGTCGCGACGCATGGTCGACGCGATCGATGCCGCGCGTTTTCACGGAATTCTCACATCGATCGGTGCTGCGTTGCGTGTGTTTCCGTGACTACCCTCCGGGGAGGATCACGGATCGGGTCCACCGCCATACGGAGCCGCATGCGACGGCCGGCACAGGGCCGGTCGCACACGCGGGGGCAGGGTGGATGGCTGGCATGGACGACCTCGTTCACGGGCTCACGCACGGCCCCACACGCGGAGGTGTCGATCATGAGGGTCCGGGCGCTGTTCATTTCCGACGTCCATCTCGGCTGCCCCTTTTCGCAGTCGCAGGAACTCCACGACTTTCTCGGCCGCTACGAGCCCGACCGGCTCTACCTCGTGGGCGACATCATCGACGGCTGGAAGCTCAAGCGCACGTTCGTCTGGGATGACACCGCGAGTTTCGTCGTGCGCCGCGTGCTCGGGATGCTCAAGCACGGCACCCGGGTCTTCTACGTCACGGGCAACCACGACGAGTTTCTCCGGCAGTTCGCCCCGCACACCTTCGGCCACATGGAACTGGCGGACCAGTTCGTGCACGTCACGGTCGATGGCCGCAGGCTCCTCGTCATCCACGGCGACTGCTTCGATCACCTCACCAAGCACGCGGCGTGGGTGTACCACCTCGGTGATCGGGCCTACACCGCCGCGCTCCACCTCAACCGCTGGATGAACGTCGCCCGCCGTCGTCTCGGGTATCCGGCCTGGTCGCTCAGTTCGGCGCTCAAGACCCGGGTGAAGTCGGCGGTCAACTTCATCAACGACTTCGAGTCGTTCGTCGTGCGCTACACGAGGCAGCAGGGCTGCGCCGGCGTCGTGTGCGGGCACATCCACGTGCCGGCCATCCGGCGGCTCGACGGAATCGACTACCACAACTGCGGTGACTGGGTCGAGCACTGCACGGCCCTCGTCGAGCACCTCGACGGGCGCATCGCGCTCGTCGGACCGGCGGGCGAGGTCGATCCGGCCGGCCGTGGTCAGCCCGACGACGGGCGCCACTCGAGGCCGAGGATGGAAATGTCGTCGAGCGGGCCGTTCGGCTGACACCACGTCTCGACCGCGGCGAGCAGCGACGCCACGCTCTCCTCGAGTGGCAGGCCGCGGGCCGCCCGCATGCAGGCCGCCATCGCCTCGTCGCCGTAGGGATTCTTCTCCGCATCCATCGCCTCGGGCACGCCATCGGAATAGAAGTAGATGCGGTCACCCGGGGAGAGCTGGAGCGACTGCTGCGCGTATTCGATCTCGGGAACGAACGCGATCGGAAATCCCTCGGCGGCGTGGAACTCCAGATCGGCGCCGTCGCCGGGCACCCGCACGAGCGCCGGGTGCCCTCCCGACACGTAGTCGAGCCTCCCGGTCGGCAGGTGGAGCACCGCGTAGAGCATCGTGAAGTAGAGGCCGGAGAACTCGTCGGCCTGGAACAGGCGGTTGAGCTGGGTCGCGACCTCCGCCGGGGGCACGATCACAGGTCGGCCATCGGGACCCTGCCGGACGAGCACGGCCGAGTCCGACACCTTGGGCACGAGGAAGCGTCCCACGCTCACGGCCATCAGGGATGACGGCACCCCGTGGCCGCTGACGTCGACGACGAACAGGCCGGCGTGCTCCTCGTCGAGCGGGAAAAAATTGAGGAAGTCGCCCGCGAGGCCCTGGCATGGGACGTACCGCCAGGCGACGTTCGCCGAGGGCAGCGTCATGTCCTCGGCGGGCAGGAGCGAGCGCTGCACGCGGGCCGCCGCCTCCAGATCCCGCACCATGTGGGCGTTGATCCGGGAAATCTCCTCGTTGAGCTCGCGCAGTTCCGTGTTGGACTTCTGCAGGCTGTCGCGGGCGATCGAGAGATCCTGATTGGCGACGATCAGCTCACGATTCTTCGCCACCGCGTTCTCGAACGTCGAGACGAGCAGGTTGAGGGCCTGCTGGCGTCCCGCACGCACGCGAAACGTCTGCCCGGCGAGCGTGACCTCGAGCACCGACTCCGCCTCGTCCTCGACCTGCAGCGGCGTCGCGAGGAGCGACTCCATGCGTCCGAGGAGGTATTCGGGCTCGTACGGCTTGGTGACGTAGTTGTCCGCGCCGGCGTCGAGGCCGCGGATGATGTCGATCGGGTCCGCGAGCGTGGAGAGCAGGATGAAGGGGACGGTCCGCAGGGAGCGGTCCGACTTGAGCGACTTGCAGAACTCGTAGCCGGTCATCACCGGCATTTCAATGTCGGAAATGACGATATCGGGCCGGCGCTGTCGCGCGAGCACGAGCGCATCCGAACCGTTCTCCGCCCAGCGCACCGTATGGCCTGCGGCGACGAGCCGACGCTCGAGCATCTTCGCCTGCATCCGGCTGTCCTCGGCGATGAGGACATCCACTCCTCCGGAGGGGCGTGCCTCCGCTGTCGCCGCCTCGCTGCTGGCGTCCACGTGTGCCACCTCGCGTCAGGTGAAGGTGGCCAGCGCGGTCGGGGCATCCTTGTGGATGCTGAAGAGCTTGTCGAGGTTCGTGAGTTTGAAGACCTGGAAGATCTCCGGCCGGATGCCGCACATCTTCAGGCGTCCATGGCCGCCCGAGATCTTCCGATGCAGCTGGCCGAGCAGGCCGAGCATGGCGCTCGACATGAACTCGACGTTCGAGAAGTCGAGCAGCACGTCCGGGCCCGACGCCTTGCCGATGAGCTGGGTCATTTCCGAACGGATCTCGTCGAGCGTGGTGTCGTCGAGGATCTTCTTGTCCTTGAAGAGCACCATGTGGATGTCGCCCTTCTTGCCGGTTTGGATTCTGCGAAACTGGTCCATGACACGAGTCCGAGCGGGTGGCGGGGGCCGGCAACCCAGAAAATCGATGGGCGAAAAAGGGTGATCGCCGGCTTCCAGAGGGTACCGTGCCGCAGGGTTTGCCGCCAGCAAGTCGGCCAGGACCGCCAGGGCGGCCGTTTTGGAGCGCGAGGCGCCGCGATTGCCCGATTCGCCCGGCACCGCGCGATGCTGGACGCGGCCGACCGGCCGGGGCGAATCATTCGCGTCGGGGGAAAAGCCCTGCAAAAAGCGAGGGGGGGGGGCGCGGGGGGGGCGCCCCCCCCCCAGCAGCTGA
>JBJTBO010000415.1:0-2296 GCA_046091445.1 Planctomycetaceae bacterium
GTCCGCCAAGGGAGTACGTCTGCTGGCTGATACCCAGCCGTCGGCAGACATCGGGCACGGTCGCACCCTTCCCAAGGTCCACGTCAGCCTGCAGAAGCAAGCCCACGATCTGCTCTGCACTGCGTCGCTTCTTCATCCGAGAACCCTTTCAAGCCCCTGTCGGGACACGAGAATTCTCTCACAAGAGCTGGCTCAAGATTTGGGGAGGGGGTCAACTCCCGTCCCCCGCATGACTTTCCGTACGCGCCCACAACGATAACGTGGTGAATGCCGCGGCAAAGGTGCCTTCGGCGACCGCAGCCGAGGGCCCGGGTGGCGGTGTAAAGTCCGGTCCCGCCGCGTGCCGCTGATGACCTTGTCGGGCCTTGGCATGTTCCTACACTTTCAAGAAGTATTGAGACGGCCCAACGGAGGCAAGGGGTCAGCTATGCGTGGTCATTACCGCAATCCCCGGCCTGCTGAGCGAACACTCAGTCGCAAGGGAGCCCTCAGCGTTGAGAGGCTCGAGGACCGCATCGTCCTCGCAGCGGCCATCGGCTACGACCGAGCGTCGCGAACCGTGTCCATCGTCGGTTCCGAGGGCAACGATGCCGCTGAGGTCCGCCAGCAGGGCGCGAATGTTGTCGTGTCGCTCACATCCTCTGCGGGCCGGTTGAGCCGCACGGTGCTGTCCGCGCAGGTGTCGCAGATCACTTTCTCGGGGCTGGCCGGCAACGACACCTTCACGAATCTCACCGCGATCGCCGTGCGGGCGGACGGCGGGGCCGGCGACGACGTGCTGCGGGGAGGCCGCGGCGCGGACCGGCTCTCGGGCGGCGACGGCAACGATCAATTTCTGGGCGACGCGGGCAACGACACGCTCGACGGCGGAGCCGGCAACGATTCCGCGTGGGGCAACGGGGGCAACGACCTGGTGATGGGGGGCGACGGAAACGACCAGGTGTTCGGTGGCGACGGCATCGACAACCTGTGGGGAGGTCCCGGCAACGATCAACTGTCCGGGAACGCGGGCAACGACTCCCTGCAAGGCGAGGACGGCTATGACTGGTTCGACGGCGGTACGGGCAGCGATCGGCTCATCGGCGGCGCTGGCGTGGACGTAGAGCTCGACACCGAGGATCGCTTCGCCGACAGCGATGATAACGACAAGACCGGCCCCGAGATCAGTGACATCACCTTCCCCAGCGTGATCAACGCCGGCGAAACCTTCACCGTCACCTGGCGCGTCACCGACGTATCCGGAATCGACGCTCCGGGAGCCGGCAGCATCACCGGCGGTTTTGGCCCCAACACGCAGGCCTCCATCGGCGGCCGTGACGGATTCGTGAACTGGGGCGATCCGCTCACCGTGACCCGCATCTCGGGGAGTTCGACCGACGGCGTCTACCAGGCCACGTTCACCGTCCCTGCCCAAGCCGCCAACGGCTCCTACAGCATCATCCTCAGGGCCGCCGACGTGTTCGGGAACGGACTGGCTGGATACTCCCGCTCCGTGGACTTCACCGTCCAGAACGGCTCGAACGACTACGACCCCCCGAGTGTGAGCATCGAGACCAAGCCCGCCGCCTCCTACAAGGCCGGTGACGAGGTCACCTTCACTCTGCGCGGCACCGACGAGCTCGGCATCGCCGGCATCTCCACGTTCGTCCTCGGCCCGAACGGCCGCCTCGTCGACGACAGCCTCAACGGGTGGATCGACGCCTCGATGAGCACGCTCACCGCGGGCACCGCCAAGGACGGCATCTACACGGTGAAAATCAAGATCGCAGCGACTGCGACCCCGGGTGACTACAAGTTTCTGTTCGGGTACGCGGACATCATCGGCAACCGGGCCTGGACCGGCTACCCGGCCCGTCCCGAGGCACCCGGCTTCACGGTGGTCGCCTGACCTTCGTGCCGGCTGCTGACGGAGCAGGGTGCGACGCCTCACCGGCGTTCCCGCCCGCCCGATCAACCAGTCCGATCTGGCCGCGCTCACCGAGCGAGTCCGCCGCCGCGTGATCCCGGCTCCGAAAAGCCGTCACCGCGCTGGCGATCGGGAACATCGGCAAGCAACGCGACGCTGGGCATGCGGGCAGTACGCATACCGCAGAAGGCTGCTGCGATACTCAGGCAAAACCCCGCTCGCACGACACCTCGCGGATTGCCTGGGCGAAACTCATGGCCCGGGCAATCCGCGAGGTGTCGTGCGAGCGGGGTTATGCCTGAGTATCGCAGCAGCCTTCTGCGGTATGCGTACTGCCCGCATGCCCAGCGTCGCGGTGATTGCCGATGTTCCCGATCGCCAGCGCGGTGA
>JBJTBO010000416.1:0-10805 GCA_046091445.1 Planctomycetaceae bacterium
ACGTCACGCCTCCGAGCGTGAACTCCGGATGGACGCCGTGCACGAGGCGGGAGAGCAGCGCCCGAAACTCGGCCTGACCGGGCGGCTCGATCATGGTCCAGAGCGTCCACCGGTCGCGGAAGGCGGGCGACAGCACCGACCGGCCGGAGTACTCGGCGGGATTGACCGTGGCGAACATCCGAAACGGCCCGGCCACCTCGACGTCACCTCCGGAGCCGAAGCGGGTGCCGTCGTGCTCGGACAGCACCAGCGAGGGCGGCTGTTCGAGGACCGGGTTGAGCCGCTCCAGGATCTGCGGCTCGGCGAGGTTCATCTCGTCGAGCACGACCCAGCGACCGTGTCGCATGGCATCGGGCACGATGCCCTCCCAGAACCTCCAGCTCACCGGCGCAAATCGCTCCTTCGCCGCCACGACCCCGCGCTCCACCCAGTTGAGCCGACGCCCCGATGCCACGGCCCGCTCGACGATCGAGCGCGTCGTCGGATCGAGGAGGTGCGCCTCGCGCGCCAGGAGTTCGAGGTCCCAGTCGGGCCAGTCCGAGGTGGGCACGAAGCGGCCGACCAGTTCGCCGGTGTCGGACTGGCCGCTGAGATTCAGCCGCACCGCCTCCTGACGACACAGGTGCGCGACCCAGAGCACGGCGGTGGTCTTGGCCACCGCCGTGTCACCCTCGAGCGCGCAGGGCAGGCGGGCGTGTGCGGCGGTCGCGACGGCGCGAGCCGCCGCCAGGAACGTGGCGTCGTGGCAGAGGTGGCCGAAGCGGTCGGCCGTCGGCACGAGCGGGCCACCGGGCGCACGACGCGGCAGCGTCACGTCGAGGATGCGGACCGTCTCCGCCGTCACCTCCACCGCGGAGCGGCGCGGTGGCGGCGCGACACGGCCCTCGAGCAGCCGCAGCCCGATCAGGCGTCGGCCGCTGCGTTCGGCCGCCTGCACCACGTCCTCGGACGGCGGATCGGGCGCGAGGATGCAGTCGGCGCCGGACGCGAACGCCGTGGCGCAGAGCCCATGGCGATCGAGCAGCCGCGCGGCGGCGTCGTGGTCCTGCCTCGTGAACCCGGTGATCCACACCCGCGATCCTCGCGCGGGCAGGCCGAGCTCGGCCTCGTACTGCTCCCTGGCAGCGTCGTGCATCGTCGCGATCATGCGTTCGGTTCCTCCGCGTCATCGGCGTCATCGGCGTCATCGGGATCCTGATGGGTGGCGGCGGTCGGGCTCCCGTCGGCGGCCGCACGGGGCAGGTTGTCGCCGATGACCACGCTGCCGGCCGGGGTGTTCGCCCCGGATACCAGCCGCTCGTGGAGATTCGGCACGCCGGCCAGCACGGTGTCGATCACCTGCTCCTTGATCACGAGCGCGTTGATCCCGTCGAAACAGGCGAGGAACCGGACGAGATCCTCCGGAAGATCCGCGGCGATCCGCTCCCAGACGCTCGGCCCCGCCGGGTCGCAGTCTTCCCAGCGCAGCCAGTTGCCGACGCGGCCGGTCTCGTCGGTCGCCTTCAGGGTGCCGTCCCGGTCGTCGTGGAAGACCGTGTAGACGCCGCCGATGCGGTATGCGTGGGTGTTGCCGTTCCGCATGACGCGGATGCGGGTGCCGACGGGTGCTGGCTTCATGGACGGGTGGACCTCCTGAACGGGCGGGGACGGGGGATGACGGGCGGTCGGGATCTCAGTCGTCGGTGTCGGCGAGCGACTCGACGGCGGCGAGGATGCGCTCCTTCCAGTCGGGCAGCGAGTCGACGATCTCCTCCTTGATACGCCGATTGAGGGCGAGATGCTCCACGCCTTCGCAGGCCGACAGCAGCTGCAGCACGTCCGCCGGCAGGTGCGCGGCCGCGTACTCCCAGCCGAAGACGACCGGCTCGACGTCCCGCCACGGAATCCACTCGTCACGGACGGTCCTCGTGCCGGACGGCGTGCCGCGCAGCGTCGAGTCATCGTCGTCGACGTGGCTGACCACGAGGCACTCACCCAGTCGCAGACCATGGCCGCCCGAGTTGCGACGCACGACGACACACTCACCGACGACAGGCTCACGATCCATGGACAGGCTCCTTGCAGCGGCGACGGGGGAACGACGCACAGGTCACCAGGTCCTACGCCGCCGCGCCGGACGCGCTCCAGGGGCGGTGTCACGGGTGGGCGCAACCGGCCGAAAACAGTCCCGCATGCGGGATTCTCGGCCGTCGGACCAACCTTGGACCTGCGGCTCGCTACTGTCTCGGGTGTCCGGTGGTCGGGACGTGGCGTGGAGGCGACCTGTGGAGGAACGACGAATGAAAAAAACGTGCAGGGCAGTCGACGTATTGGTGGCGTTTCAGGAGACGGGCGTCGGGTTCGGCGAGGTGTGGGCCGAGATCGACTCGATCGTGGACGAGTTCGCTCGCCTCACGCTGCGCAGCTTCGGCGTGCGCTCGCCGGCGGGTGACGACGCGTGGGCGGTGGACGACGTGGTGCAGCAGGTGGCGGCGCGCCTCCTCGCGCTCGGCCAGCCGGGAGCGGGCGGACGCTTCGACCCCGCCCGCGCGGCGCCGGGCCTGTCCGGGCTGCGTGGCTGGCTGTGGCGGGTGGTCGAGTCCCAGAGCGCGAACTGGACGAGGTGCTACCGCGGCGGTCGCGGCCTCGCGATCGTCCCGCTGAGCGCGATCGACTGGAACGACCCCCTGGAGGACGACGGCGTCTCGATCGAGAAGCTGCGGGTGGCGAAGGTCGAGCGGCCCGATCTGCTGCCGATCCTCGAGGCGTGCATCGACCAGCTGCCCGATCCGTTCATGCAACGGGTCGTGCGGCTGAGGCTCGACGAGGAACTGCCGCTGCGCCAGCTGGCCCAGCGGCTCGGCGTGGCGGCCACGCGCATCCACAACACCCTCCACGCCGCGTACCCCCTCCTGCGAGACCTGCTCGAGGAGCGGGGCTGCGAGCCCTGCTGGCTCGCGGCGTAGCGCCCGTCATGCCGCGGCGGGACGCGCCGCCTCGAGCGTCGCGATGAACCGCTCCACGTCGTCGGCCGTGTTGGATCCGTGCACCGCCAGGCGGATGCGTCCGGCGTGGTGCATCACGCGAATGCGTTCCCGCTCGAGGCAGGCGTGCAGCCGCGCCGCATCGGGGGTGCGGAAGGCCACGATGCCCGACATGCGTGACGGCACGAGCGGCGCCATCGGCACGTGCCCTCGCTCCCGCAGGGCCGCGTCGAGCCGCGCCACGAGCGGATCGGCGTGCGCCGCGATCCGCGCCACGCCCACGTCCTCGAGGTAGCGGAGCCCCGCGTCGAGCGCGTAGATCGCCGCGAAGCTCGGCATCCCCACGGCGAAGGCGGCCGCGCCCCGCTTGAGCGCGGCCCGCTCGAACCGATCCGCCTCGAAGGCATTCTCGACGTGATACCAGCCCCCCGCCCGCGGCGTGAGCCGCTCGGCGCGGGCGGCCGCGATGCCCACGACGCACCCGCCGTGGAGGCCGAGCGCCCACTTGTGCGTGCTCGAGATGACGACGTCAGCGCCCGGGCAGAGGGTCGGCACGCGGCCGAGCGCCTGCGTCACGTCGACGGCGAGCACCGCGTCGGGTGCGCGGCGGCGCACCGCGTCATGCACCGCGGCCCAGTCGATCCGGTGGCCGTTCCAGAAGCTCACGAGCGACACCTGCACGAGGAGCGTCCTCGGCCCGAGCAGGCGCTCGAGGTCCTCGACGTGGAGCGCGCCGTCCCGCTGCTTCCAGAGCCGCGTCGGAGTCCGCGACACGAGCCACGGCGTCACGCCCGCCGGAAAGTCGAGGTCGCTCACGACGACCTCGTCCCCCTCCCGCGGCGCGAGCGCGGCGTGGAGCAGGGTGTAGGCCTCCGAGGCGCACGAGCAGAACGCCACCTCCGCCGGCCCGAGCCCGACCATGCGGGCGGCGACCTCGCGGCAGCGCTCGGCACGACGGAAGTGGCCGTCGCGGCCGTTCATGCCGAGCGACTTGTCGCGCAGGTACTCGCCCACCGCCTCGTGCACCTGCCGTGGCGGGATCCCCTCGGCGGCCGTGTTCAGGTAGGCCTCGCCGGCGAGTGCGGGGAAGTCGCGTTCTCGCGTGGTCGGATCGAGCATGGGCGGATGCTCCTGCGGATCGGTTCGGGGCGACGGGGGCGGCGGCGTGGCCCGATCGGAGCCCGCCTCCCCATCGGGTATCGTCAGGCCGACGGCGTGCGACGTTCAGCGGGGTTGGTCGCGGCAGCGGGAGGCCCGTGGGGCGATGAGCAGCGTACGAGACTTCGGCGCGGTGGGCGACGGGAGGCACGACGACTCCAACGCCTTCGAGCACGCCCTCGACCAGGGAGACGGCCTGCTCGTCCTCCCGCGTGGCGACTACCGTGTGACCCGCTCGATCCGGATCGACCTCGACCGCCGCCGGCGCTCCGGGATCGACGGCTCCGGCGGCACCGCGCGGATCGTCATGGACGGCCCGGGGCCCGCACTGCTCTTCGTCGGCACGCATGGCGGCACCGCCGACCCGCGGACCGTTTCGCCGTCCGTGCAGGACGTCGAACGGATGCCCACCGTGCGTCACGTCGAGATCGTGGGCCGCCATCCCGAGGCCGACGGCATCCGTCTCGAGGGCGTGATGCAGCCGACGATCACCGGCGTGCTCCTGCGGTCCCTCCGCCACGGCATCCACCTCACCGGACGCGCCCGCAACGTGCTCGTCTCCCACAGCCACATCTACCGCAACACGGGGGTCGGCATCTTCCTCGACCACTGCGACCTCCACCAGACGGTGATCGCCTCCAATCACGTGAGCTACTGCCGCCTCGGCGGCATTCGCGTCGAAGGCGGCGGCGTCCGTAACCTGCAGATCACCGGCAACGACATCGAATACAACACGAACGCGTCGCTCGCCGTGCCCGACGGAGACGAGCCCACCGCGGAGATCTTCATCGACAGCCGCGACGGCTCGATCCGCGAGGGCACGATCTGCTCCAACACGATCCAGGCCACGGCGACTCCCGGCGGGGCCAACATCCGCTTCATCGGCGCCGGTGCCGCGGGCAGCCGGCAGGTCGGCATGTGGACGATCGCCGGCAACCTGGTCGGCAGCCAGACGACGAACATCCACCTCACCTCGGCCCTCGGCTTCGCCATCACGGGCAACTTCCTCTACAGCGGCCACGCGCGGACGATCCTCGTCGAGGACTCCCGGGCGCTCACGCTCGGCGCCAACTGCGTGGGGCACAACGAGGACTACGGCACGCGCGGTCTCTCTCCCGGCATTCGTCTCGTCGACTGCCAGGACGTCGCGATCTCCGGGCTCGTGATCCAGGATCTGCCCGCCGGCCGCAACACCGTCGAGGGTGCCGCGGAGACCACGAAGGAGGCACTCGTGGAGCTCGTCCGCTGCCGGCGCGTCTCGCTCTCCGGCTGTCAGCTCCTCGACGGCGTGCCCGCGGGGCTGCTCGTGGAGGACAGCGACGACGTCCTCGTCACCGGCTGCACGATCCTGGACGGCCGGACCGAGCCACTGATGGAGCATGCGATCCGCTGGCGTTCGTCCGGCGGGCCCCCGCGGGGCTGCGGGGTGCACGCCTGCCGCCTCGAAAACCTCGATGCTCCCGCAGGCGTGGACGCCTCGGCGAACGTGATCGGCAGGTCCGCGAGTGACCGGTAGGGCGGGCATCAGGGCCGCATCGGTCCCCACACCACGGCGCACCGGAAGACACCCCGGGGACTCGACACGTGCCATTTGAAAATGCGCTGCCGCTCGTGGCGGGCCTCGCTGCCACGGCCGTCGTCGCCGTCGTGCTCTGGCTGCGCACGATGGCCAGGGCGTGGCTCGTGCTCGCCCTCGCGGCGACGCTCGCCGGAGCCGCCGCGCTCACGGCCGACCTCTGCGTGGTGACCGATCGGGAGGCGCTCGAGGAGCTGTTCCCGAGGCTCGCCCGAGCGGCCGAAGCCGGCGACGTCGAGACCGTGCTCGCCGCGATCGACCCGGCGGCGGGACAACTGCGGGCGGACGCCGAACGGGCCCTCGCACGGGCGCGGGCCACGACGGTCTGGATCACGAAGCTCGAAATCGACCTCCCTCCGGGCCGTGCACCGCGCACGGCACGTGTCGACATGATCGTGAGGGTGACGGGCAACTGGATCGATGGCGGCTCGGGCACGGCCATCGTGCGGCTCGACGTGCGCATGCGGAAGGAGGGGGATAACTGGCTCGTGACCGCGGCCGACGGAGTGCCCATCCGGTCGGAGCAGACGATCCACCATCGTTCGAGCGAGCGCGAGCAGACCGTGGAACACGTCCGCCCGAGCAGGATGCGAGGAGTGCCGACCGTGGAAGCCCTCGGCGTTTCCACCGGTCGGCCACGTGAACGAAGGCCATGGACGGCTCCGTCCACGGACAGCTAACTCCGCCTCCGCATGACGAGCCAGATGAGCCCGGCGCTCGCGAACGTCGCCGCCGTGCCGAGAAGCTGCCGCGGATCGTGGCGCACGAGCAGGCCGATGAACCCGAGTGTCGCCACGATGTAGACGCTCGCGGCGACACGGGCCGCCACGGCGGCCCGGGGGGAAGGCGGCGACTCGTCGCCGTCCCGGGGCGGCGCGGCGGGGAGCCAGAGTGTGGCCACGGTGAGCGCGGACACGAGCGAGAGGGTGACTCCGAGATAGCCGAGCAGTCCGAGGATCGTCGCCTGATGGACGAGGAGCACCGCCAGGGCGGTATGCAGGAGGACCGAGTTTCGCACGCCCCCCGCACCGGCGCACCAACGGGGAAACACTCCGTCCTCGGCCATGCAGGTGGTGATCCGCGGCCCAGTCATCATCATGCTCGCCACCGACGTGAACGTCGCGAGCGCGACGAGCGACCGCAGGGCCGTGTCGAAGGCCGGCCCGGCGAGGGCGAGGGCGGCCCGCGACGCCACGTCGGCCCGACCCGCCAGCACGTCGTACGGGGCCGAGCGCAGGAAAACGTCGTTGAGCAGGAGGTAGGCGGCCGTCGTGACGAGCGTGCCCACGACGAGCGCACGGGGCACGGTGCGCACCGGATCGACGGCCTCTGCGGCGACGTACACGGCCTGGTTGAAGCCGATGTAGCTGAACATGATCCAGGTCACCGTCGCGGCGAAGGCGCCCGCCGACGGTGCGGTGGTCACGGTGGCGGCGACCGGAGGCCGGCCGGCGATGACGCACTCACCGACGACGACGAGGACGAGGATGACGAGCATCTTTACCGCGACGATCGCCGTGCCGGCGCGGGTCGCGAAGCGACCGACGGTCGCGTGGGCCGCGCCACAGGCCACCACGACGGCCGTGGCGACCATGCGCTCCGGCACCCACGACGGCAGCGGCACCGGCAGGTACTGCTCGCACGTCAGGGCTGCCAGCGCGATCGGCCCGGTGAAGCCGGCCGTGAACGAGACGACGCCGGCCAGGAACCCGGCGAACGGATGGACGTCGCGCGCGAGGGCGAGGTACTCGCCGCCCGACATGGGGCGCCGCTCCACGAGCGCGCCGTAGGCGACCGCACCGCACAGGGCCACGACCCCGCCCACCGCCCACGCGACGAGCACCGGCCCGGGAGACCCGAGCGCCTCGAGCGCGTAGCCGCTCGTCGTGAACACGCCGGAGCCGATCATGCCGGCGACGACGAGCGCCACGAGGGTGGGCAGTCCGTGACGGGGATGATCGGTGGTCACGATGGGCCTGCGAAGAGGGCGGACTCCCGGTCGATGCGGGGCCTCCGCGACGGGGAGGCTACCGCGCCGGTCGCCGGGACACGGCCCCGTCACCGCGTATACTCCCCCCGCGACGCCTGTGGTCGCCCGTCAGGATCGATCCCGGGATTTCGCGACCTTTGGGGGGAATGTCGATGCGTGCTGCCAGCCTGTCGCTCGTCGGTATCGGTGTCATCGCGATCCAGTTCGCAGCGGCCGCCGCGGACCCGGCGACCGCGCCGCCGCTGCGGATCCTGCTCATCGCCGGCGGCTGCTGCCACGACTATGCGACGCAGACGCGGCTCCTGAAGGAGGGCATCGAACAGCGCACGCGGGCGACGGTCGAGGTGGTCCACAATCCGGACCGCTCGACGAAGGCGGTCTTCTCGATCTACGAGAAAGATGACTGGGCCGCGGGCTACGACCTCGTGATCCACGACGAGTGTTCCGCCGATGTCACCGACCGGCCCTACGTCGCCCGCATACTCCAGGCGCACCGCGACGGCGTGCCCGCCGTCAATCTGCACTGCGCGATGCACTCGTACCGCTGGTCCGACTTCCGCCAGCCCGTGCCGGTCGGCAACGACAACGCCGGCTGGTACGAGATGCTCGGCCTCCAGTCGACCGGACACGGGCCGCAGGCCCCGATCGACGTCACCTACACCGGCACCGCGCATCCGGTCACGCGTGGGCTGAGTTCGTGGCGGACGATCAACGAGGAGCTCTACAACAACGTGCGGCTCTTCCCGCACGCACAGACCCTCGCCACCGGCCGGCAGCTGCAGACGCCGCGGCCTCCCAAGGACGCACCGGCCGATCCCGCCGTGAAGCCGGTCACCGCCGAGGCGGTCGTCGTCTGGACGAACGCGTACGGACCGAAGCGGACGCGGATCTTCAGCACGACGCTCGGCCACAACAACGAGACCGTCGGCGATCCGCGCTACCTCGATCTCGTCACGCGCGGTGCCCTGTGGGCCACCGGCAAGCTCACCGACGACGGCACGCCGGCCGCCGGCTACGCCGCCGCACGGTGATGCCGCCCGCGCGAACGCACGCGCCACGTCGAGGGGGCGCGGTCCGCAGGCGCCCCGGCGCTGCGGCAACGCATCACGGGGTGCCGTGAGCGGCCCGGAGTGGTCGGCCGGGGAAGGCATCGGCGACGAGCGCCCCTCCTGCCACCACCGGCGTGCCCGCCACGATCACCCACTCGATCCCCACGGACGGCGCCTGCGGTCGGTCGTAGGTCGCCCCGGCGGCGACCGTACCGGGGTCGAAGACGACGAGATCGGCGTCGGCTCCGACGCCGATGCGGCCCTTGCGTCGCATCCCCTCGACGCGGGCCTCGAGCCGACGCGCTGGCATGAGCGAAAGCTTCGCCAGCGCCGTCGGGAGCGTGACGTCGCCGCGGTCGCGCACATGGTGACCCAGCAGCCGTGCCGACGTGCCAGCATTGCGTGGATGGCCGATAAGTCCGTCGCTGGCGACCATCGTCAAGGGATGGGCCACGGCCGCGGCGACGCTTGCAGCGGTGTCGCGGTGCACGATGACCAGTCCGCCCGTCGCGCGGTAGCGGGCGAAACTCTCCGGCGTGAGCCGCTCGCTCGTGCCGCCCCACTGCAGGTCGCCGTAGCCGACGCCGAGCCGTTCCTGCCATCCGTCGGCGAAGATCGCCGAGCCGATGTCGGTCATGCCGGCGGTCCAGGGATAGACCTCGGCCGTGACGTCCTGGCCGCCCGCGTGAAACCGCTCGACGAGCCGCAGCATGTCGTCCACGGCAGGGCCGCTCGCCGTGGCTTGCACGTGCACGAGATGGAGGGCCGCCCCCGCCTCGGCCGCCAGTCGCGCCGTCTCGGCGGCCGCGAGCGCCGCGGCGGCACCGCGTGCCCGGAGGTGCACGTGGCATGACGCGCCGTGGCGGGCGGCCACACGGAACGCCTCGAGGATCTCGACGTCGCTCGCGACCGGCGTGTAGGCGAGCCCGAAACCGACGGCGACGGCGCCCTCCTCGAGCCCGCGTTCGATCCGGCGGGCGACCGCTGCCGTGAGTTCGGGCGTCGTGACGACGGTGCTCGCCCGCGACTGGGTCGGGGGCACGAACGCTGGCGGGTCGCCCAATTCGGCCATGCGCGCCGGCGGATGGCCGCTCGCCACACCGTGATGGAGCCTCGACCGACCGACGCGCGAGCGGTACCACTCCGCCACATCCGACGTGCCGATCTCGAGTTCCAGTGCGCTCGTCACGCCATCCTGCACCTTGAGGGCGAGGCTCTCGTCGTCCCACGCGTGCTGGTGGAGATCGATGAAGCCGGGGGCGACCACGCGGCCGGCAGCGGGGATCGTGTGATGACCCACGAGGGGAGTCGTGCTGATGGCCGTGATCGTTCCGCCATCGATCCCGAGGTCGCACACCGCATCGAGGCCACTCTCCGGATCGATGACGCGTCCACCCCGGATGACGATTGCATGCGGCTCCGCCGCGACCACCGTGACGCCGGCGGCGGCACACATCATGCCGACGACGAGCCAGATCCGGGACGGCGGGCGCGACCCCGGGTTGAGCCGGGCTGTCCGGCAGGGCCTGCGAGCGGGCAGATGATCCAGGCTGCCGGCGTGGGGCATCGGTCCTCGTCTCGTCGTGACGCGGTCACCGGGCGGAGAGGTCGAGTCGCGGGATGTCGAGCCGCCGCAGGACGTCGCTCTGGAGGGCGGCGAACCGCGCGTCGCTCGCCTGCTGGGCGGCGAGCGTGGCGACGCCGACCGAGATCGCCTGATCGATCGCCGCGTCATCGGCGATGCCGAGGGCGCGGAGGCCGTCGACGAGCGGCTTCACCCGTGGGTCGGCGAGGATGCGGTCGGCTGCACCAGGCGGCGCGTCGTCGCCACCGGCGGTGGCGGTGTCGCGCCACACCGTGGCCCACGTGCCGTCGGGGAGCCGTGCCTCGAAGACCGACTCGACCGTGGCCCGGCCCGCGCCCGCATCCGGCCGCACGCGCGGCTGGCGCTCGTGGATCAGGCGCTCGGTACGCCCGTGACGTTTCAGGGAGTGGGCAGCACGGTGGTGCGGGTCGGTGCCGGCGATGGCGGACTCGCCGACATCGTGCGGCTTCTCCCGCAGCTGCTC
>JBJTBO010000417.1:0-7837 GCA_046091445.1 Planctomycetaceae bacterium
GAGAAGACGAGCGGCAGTTCGAACCGACCGGATCCGCCGGCGGCCAGCGGCGTGAAGTCCCGGCCGAGGACCAGGGGCACGACCGTGGCCCCGCCATCCGCCGTCGGCGGTCCCACGAGCTCGAGCGTGTTGGCCGACGCGGGGCCGAGCTTGGCATCGAGCGTCATCGCGAACGGCTGAAACGCCTCCCCCGCGCCCGGGGCGGCGAGCCCGAGCTCGGCGAACTGCGCGGCGATCCAGTCCGCCGCCGCATCGATCCCGGGGGTTCCCGGTCCACGCCCCTCGCGCTCGGGCGCCGCCAGCCATGTGACCGCCTGCCGCAGCCGCTCGAGCACGGCGTCGTGGGAGGCTCCGGCGGCAGACTCCTCGGCCCGTGCCGGCCATCCTCCGCGCGTCACGGCGCACGCCAAGCCGATGATCACGATCCCCGCCGCAACGCCCCGCGTCATGCCTCGATCTCCTCTCGCATCATGCCCCGCCGCGACCCGGCCCCGCGCGCCACCGCGCGCAGCGGCCACGCTTCGCCTCGGATTGTAGGACGGACGCGCTCGACGCGGGGCGGAATCTCCCACTCGACCCGGCATGCGGACCCCATGGCGGCCGGCTGGACCGGCGGGCATGGAGCCTCCTTTCCCGGCGCCATTCGCCGTGACAGAATCGGGCGAGATGAGTCGTCCCCGGGAGCCCGACCTCTTGCCGTCATTGTTCGTCATCCAGGGCCGCGATCGCGGGGCCCGGTACGACCTGGACGGCCCGGACGGGGTCGTGACCATCGGCCGGGAGGCCGGCAACTCGATCCAGCTCGACGACCACGAGGTGTCCCGGCGGCACGCCGAGATGCGGCGCGTCGGCGACACTCACGTCCTCGTCGACCTGGGCAGTTCCAACGGCACCTACGTCAACGACGCCAGCGTCACCCGGGTGGACGTCACCGCGGGCGACCGCATCCGCGTGGGCCGCACCATCCTCGTGCTCGCCGGGGACGAGACGGCCGTGGGCGAGGTCGACATCGTCTCGCGCGGCGGCCGGGGTGACGGCTCGCGGATCGTGCGCTCCATGCGGGAGGAGGACTCGATCGCGCTGGCGACGCCCGGGGAACCGCAGGGGCACCGTCTCGCCCGGGCCCGCAGCAACCTCCAGGTGATGTACCGCACGGCGCTCGCGGTGAGCCACACGCTCGACATCGACGAGCTCCTCGGCCGCGTGCTCCAGCTCGTCTTCGAATGGGTGGAGGCGGACCGTGGCTGCATCATGCTGCTCGATCCCGAGTCGCGCGAGCTCGTCGTCAAGGCGCGGCGCGACCGGAATCCCGGGGGCACCGAGTCGATGGCGATCAGCCGCACCATCCTCGACTACGTGCTGGGCAACCGCGAAGGCGTGCTCACGAGCGACGCGCAGGAGGACGATCGCTTCGCGTCGGGGCAGAGCGTGGTGCGCACCGGGGTGCGGGAGGCGATCTGCGTGCCGATGCGCGGGCGGTACGACATCGTCGGCGTGATCTACGTGGACACCACGACGCCGCTGGGAGCGGCGGTCGAGGGCCGTCGCCGGTTCAGCGACGAGCATCTCAAGCTCATGATCGCCATCGGTCATCAGGCCGCGCTCGCCGTGGAAGACACCACCTACTACTCGGCGATGGTGCAGTCGGAGCGGCTCGCCGCCGTGGGCCAGACGATCGCCACGCTGTCGCACCACATCAAGAACATCCTGCAGGGCATCCGCGGCGGCAGCTACCTCGTCGAGATGGGCCTCGACAACGAGGACCTCGGCGTCGTGCGCAAGGGATGGGAGATCGTGCGCCGCAATCAGGACAAGATCTCCTCGCTCGTGATGGACATGCTGTCGTTCAGCAAGCACCGCGAGCCCGATCTCGTCGAGGCCGATCTCACGGCGCTGCTCGCGGACGTCGTGGAGACGGTGCAGCAGCGGGCGGACGAGTCCGGCACCGTGATCCGCTGGACGGCCCCCGCGGACCTGCCCCGGATGGTCTTCGACCCGGAGGGGATGTCGCGCGCGGTGCTCAATGTCGTGACCAACGCGATCGACGCGGTCGAGGGCCGTGCCGATCCCCGGATCGACGTCACGGCGGTGCTCGACCATGCGACCCGCGTCGTGCGGATCCGGGTCGCCGACAACGGCGCGGGGATGTCGCCCGACACGCTCGCGGAGATCTTCACGCTCTTCGTCTCGACGAAGGGCGCCCGCGGCACGGGCCTCGGGCTCACCGTGCGCCGCAAGATCCTGCGGGAGCACGGGGGAGACATCCACGCACGGAGCGAGCCGGGGCGGGGCAGCGCCTTCGTGCTCGAGTTTCCGCTCCTCGGGCCCGATGCATCGGGATCGCCTGCCGGCGCGACGTCGGGCGGCATCGCCGTCGCACGCGACGAGCCGCCCGTCACGCCTGCCTGAGCGCGGCCAGCATCCGCTCGAGATCGGCGGGCAGCGGCGCCGTGAACTCCATCGGCGCGAGCGACACCGGGTGCACGAGCGCGAGCCGGGAGGCATGCAGCGCCTGCCGCGCGAGCAACGGTGGGCCCGGGGGAAGACCGAGGAACGTCGGCTCGATCACGGTCCGACCGCTGTACAGGCCGTCGCACAGCACCGGACAGCCGATGGCGGCGAGGTGCACGCGGATCTGGTGCGTACGGCCCGTCTTCGGTGTCACGCGCACGAGCGCGGCGGCATGGAACCGTTCGATCACCTCGTAGCGGGTCACCGCCTCGCGGCTGGTCGCATGGTCACGCCGGACCGCCATCCGCTCGCGCTGGTAGGGATGGATGCCGATCGGCAGGTCGATCTCGTCCCGGTCGAGCTGCGGACGGCCCTGCGTGATCGCGAGATACGTCTTCTCGACGACGCGGTGCTCGAACTGACGGGCGAGCGCATGGTGGGCGGCCTCCGTCCGGGCGACCACGATGACCCCGCTGGTGTCGCGATCAAGGCGGTGCACGATGCCGGGCCGGACGGGGCCACCGGCCGTCGACAGCCCGGTCGGCGTCACGGCGGCCCCTCCTTCCGCCTCGTGACCGGGCCGGGGACGCTCCTCCAGATGCCATTTGAGCGCCCCGGCGAGGGTGCCCTTCCAGTTGCCCTTCGCGGGATGGACGACCATGCCGGCGGGCTTGTCGACCACGGCGATCGCCTCGTCGACGTGCAGGAACGTGAGTGGGATCTCCTCCGCGCTCGGGCCGGTGCGCGGCGGATCGGGAACGGTCAGACGCACCACCGTGCCGCCGCGCAACTTGTGGGCCGCGCGGACGGGGACGCCATCGACGCGGACCGTCCCCTTCTCGAACAGCCGACCGAGAAACGACCGGCTGTGCCCCGGCAGGACGCGCACGAGTAGCGCGTCGATCCGCTCCCCCACCCCGGCGGCATCCACCGGGAAGGCGACCTCGTCACCCGGCTGGAGCGGCGGGGGATTCGGCGGGAGTGCCTCCATCGGCGGGCGCGGCGTCGGCGTCGGGTGGGGAGGGTGCAGCGGGCTGCTCGGCTGTGGGCTGGCCACCGGGATTCGTCGCCGGCGGAGCGGGCGGCGCCATGTCCTGTGACTCGAACCAATCGTACCACCCCTTGGTGGACGCGCGCGACAGGGCGGCGATCCGCTGGTCGGCCAGGCCACGCACCGCGCTCGACGGATACTCCTCGACGAGCGATTCATATCCCCGTCGTGCGTCGTCGAGGTCGCCGAGCGCCTCGCGCGCCTTGGCGAGGCCGAAAACGGCCCGTTCACCCACGAGGCCGCCGGGCCGCTCCGCCAGGATCCCGGTGTAGAGATCGACGGCGGTTTCGAGCCGCTGCCGGGCCCGCGCCCGATCGCCGAAGAGCTGCTGACAGCCCTCCGTGATCGCCGGTTCCGCCAGCAGCATCTGCGACCAGCGGGCGGCCGGGGTGCCCGGATACTTCCGGATCACGCCGTCGAGCCGGTCCGGATTCTGTTCCGAGAGCGCGGCCATGCAGTCGTCCCAGCTGCGCTCCGCCGCCGCCTCGCGTTGCGCGGCGATGAGCGTCCACGCCACGGCTCCGCCCGCGATCACCGCCAGCGCGATACCGATGGTCTGCAGGTGCGGCCGCAGCCACGCGGCCAGATCGATCGTCGAGGCCGCGAGGTCGTTGCCCTCCGCGAGATGCTGCGTGTCGTGGGTGCGATCGGCCGCCATGCCCTGCCCGTGACGTCTCGCGGTGGTCCGCGCGGCGGCGACGACGTCGCCGCCCACCGCGTGGTATTCGTGTCGAGACTGCGAAATAGTGACGGCCGCCGCCGGAGCGTCAAGGCGAGCCGCGGGCGAGCCCCGCGCGGCGCCTGCTACATTCGCGGCATGACGGCCTCCGTCCCCACGCCCGCCGCAGAGACGCCCACCGCAGAGACGCCCACCGTCGGACGGGGTGCCGCCAAATCCGTGGCGACGGGGCTCAACGACGCCCAGCGCGACGCGGTGCTCGCGCCGCCCGGCCCGCTCCTCGTGCTGGCGGGCGCCGGCACCGGCAAGACCCGCGTGGTCATCGCCCGGATCGCGCATCTCGTGCGCCAGGGGGCCCGCCCGGACCGCATCCTCGCGGTCACGTTCACCAACAAGGCCGCGCGGGAGATGCTCTCACGCGCCGGCGCGATCCTCGGCCGGCGCACCGCGGCCGCCGCGAAGCCGGAGATCTCGACGATCCACTCGCTCTGCGTGCGGATCCTGCGTCGCCACGCGGCCCGCCTCGGCTATCCGGACCGGTTCGCGATCATCGACCGTGGCGAGCAGGAGACGATGGCGCGTCGCGTGCTCAAGGACCTCCGCGTGCCGGAGGCGGTCCTGCGGCCCGCCGACCTGCTCGACCGTGCGAGTCGCTGGAAGAGCCGCGGCATCCGGCCGGCGGCGGCGTGCGACACGCTCTCCGGCGACGCCGACGACTCGTGGACGCTCGCAGCCGCCGGCTACCGTCGTTACCAGGAAGCCCTCAAGACCGCGGGGGCGGTCGACTTCGACGACCTCCTCCTGCTCGTCGACGAGCTCTTCACGTCGTGCGAGGATGCCAGGCGCGGCGAGGCCGACCGCTTCGACCACCTGCTCATCGACGAGTATCAGGACACGAGCGCGATCCAGGAGCGCATCGTGGGCGCGCTCGCCCGCGAGCACCGCAGCCTGTGCGTCGTCGGGGACGACGACCAGTCGATCTACGCGTGGCGGGGCGCCGAGGTGTCGCACATCCTCGACTTCCAGCGGCGCTGGCCCGGCGCCCGCGTCGTGAAGCTCGAGGAAAACTACCGTTCCACGCCGGAAATCATCCGCGCCGCGAACCTCCTCATCGAGCACAACGGCCGACGGCACGGCAAGACGCTCGTGTCGACCGTCGCGTCCGGCGTGCCGCCCACGATCCTGCAGGCGCAGGACGAGACCGACGAGGCACGCCGCGTCGTGGGCGACCTCGAGAGCCTGCTGCGCGAGCGGCAGGTCGATCCTGCCGAGGCGGTGCTCCTCGTGCGGACGGGGGAGCAGACCCGACCCTTCGAGCAGGACCTGCGCCGGCGGGGCATTCCGTACGCGCTCGTCGGCAGCCGCTCGTTCTTCGATCGACGCGAGGTGAAGGACGTGATGGCCTTCCTGCGCTTCCTCGTCGATCCAGACGACGATCTCGCGCTCTCGCGCATCGCGAACCTGCCGCCGCGCGGGATTTCCAGCGGCGTGGGCCAGGCGGCGCGGGCCGCCGCGGCGACGGACGGCACGAGCCTGTGGCGGGCGCTGACGGCGATGCGCGACGGCGGGAGGCTCTCGGCGGCGGCGGCTGGAGGCATCGCCAGGCTCGAGCGGCTGCGATCGCTCGCCGCCGCGGCGCCGCCGGCACCGCCCGCGTCGCGGTGCGCGCCGCTCCTGCGCGCCGTGCTCGACGACGTGGGCTATCGGGCGTTCCTCGACAAGGACTACGACGACGATCCCTCCGAGGCGGAGACCCGCTGGGCGTGCGTGGAGGAAGTCGCCACGGCTCTCGACGAGCACGAGCGGGCGGCGCGGCCCCACGACACCGACCAGGCGACGATCGTCCGTGGCTTCCTCGACGCGCTCGTGCTGCAGGTGACCGAGGAGGACCGCTTCGAGAAGGAGAAGCCCCGCAACGACGTCGTGCGGCTCATGACGCTCCACGCCGCGAAGGGCCTCGAGTTCGACTGCGTCTGGATGGTGGGCCTCGAGGAGGGGCTCCTGCCGCACCACCGCGCGCTCGGCGACGGCCAGCAGGCGATAGACGAGGAGCGCCGGCTGTGCTACGTCGGCGTCACCCGCGCGAAGCGTCGGCTGGTGCTCGCCATGTGTCTGACGCGCGCGAAGTGGGGCAAGGCGAAGCCGTGCCGACCAAGCCGCTTTCTCTACGAGCTCACGGGTCAGCCGGAAAAGTTCCGGGAACACGCCGAGCCCAAGCCCGACCCGCACGCCGCCGCCCCCCGCACCGGGAAGGCCCGTCGCCCCCGTCGCTGACCCGCCCGGCGGTCGCAGGACGGCACCGCGGTGGGCACGACGTCCGCGCCGCACGCGGCGATCGACCGCGTCAGCCCCGCAGCACCGGGGGCAGCATCGTCACGAGGTGGCCGAGCCCGCCCCCGCCCTCCGCGATCGCGCCGTACATGCCGATCACGCCACGGGTCAGGTCGGCTGCATGCGTGTGCCACGGGAGCCACGGGGGCACCAGGCCGGCCGCGAGCGGACCGCGCACGATCGTGTTGTGGACCAGCGGCAGCAGGAGCGGGTCGTGCACCCAGCCGATGCCGCTGCCCGGCTCGGCGAGCGTGCCGCCCGGATAGCCGCCCCACGGCACCGAGCCGAACGAGTCGCCGAGCGCCGCCCAGGTGTTGACCGCCACCACGCCGTACGCGAGATGCTCGACGAAGAGGGTCGCGCGGCGGGCCTCGTCCTGCGACAGGGACCGGGGCATGGTCACGTTGGCCGCGAGCGTGCCCGGCAGACGATCGGCGACCGCGCCGGCGGCGACGCAGAAATCCTCGAGCGTGCCGACCGACAGCGGCACCTCGACGACCGCGGGCAGGAACCATTCACGCGCAAGCCACGGTGTCTCGGCCTCGGGCTCGATTCCCGTGCGCATCAGCCACGGCAGCGTGACGTCGGCGGGTGCGGCCCGCTCCGCGAGCGACTCCCACGCCCTGGTCGATCCCGGATACCAGGCCGTCCGTGGCGGCTGGGCGTCGAGCCGCCGCATGATCAGGGCCAGGAACTCGTCCCGCTGGCTCCACGACCGACATGTGACGAGGCACTTGGTGGCGATGCAGTTGAAGGACGTGTTGTTGATGATCGATCCGGCCACGAGGTCGGCCTGGTGGCGGAGCTGGGCGGGGGTGTATCGCCCCGGCACGACGAACCAGGGGGTCACGTTGCCGAGCTCGCAGGTGAGCGACGTGCGCAGCACCGGCGACGCGCCGGGGAGGTGCGGCCCGCAGCCGCCCCAGACCAGCGCGTCGAAGGCCTCGCGTCCACCGGTCAGATGCACGTGGCTCACCCGTTGATCCGCCAGGGCGTCGCGTGCGACCTCGACGTCACCCGCCCGGATGGCGAGCACTCCCGCCGCGACGAGCGGCGCGAGCGCCTCGCCGAGCACGGGCTCGAGCGGCGCGTGCAGCGGATGGAGCTTGAGCAGCACCACGCGCCCATGCTCGAAGATCTGGCAGCAGGCGTCGGCGACGGCGAGGCCCGTGACGTTGCCCGCGCCGAGGACGAGCGCCACGCCGCCCCGCCCCATGCGCTCGCGCACCTCCTCGGTCCACGCCTCGAGAACGCGCGGCACCCCCCCCGGATTCACGCACCGCACCGTGGCCGTGTGGTCGGAAAAGATGGCGCGGTCCCAGAGT
>JBJTBO010000418.1:0-2596 GCA_046091445.1 Planctomycetaceae bacterium
GCAGCTGGGGCACCGGCCGCCACGCTTCGGGTGAGCGCGGATCGCCGAAGCGTCCGCAGAGCGCGACGTGCGTGAGGATGGGCACCGCGAACGTGCGGTCGCGTCCGTAGATGTCGGTCAGCGCCCGGGCGATCGCCGTCGGGTCGAGGCTCCCGGTCCGTCCGATGATCCAGCCCGCTGCCCTCTCGATCGAGGCCCGCAGGGGATCGTCCGCACCGGCACCGGCGACAGCGAGGCTCGTGGCGGCGACCCGACGGCTGGTATCCCAGACCGCCTCGAGCGCCGCCCAGCAGAGGAGCGTCGTTGAGAGATTGCCCCGGCTCGAGACCGTGTCTCCCCAGCTGCCATCAGAACGCTGCGTGTCGGCGAGCCACCGTGCGCCGGCGGTGATCCGCGTGGCGTGGTCGGTCGTGGTGAGCCGTTCGTCAACCAGCCTGAGCGCGGTGATCGCGGTGGCGGTGGACAGGGCGCTCGAAGACAACCGTCCCTGCCAGTGACCTGCCACGCGGCAGTCGAGCAGTCGCCCGACGGCCTCGCGACGTGTCTCGGCGAAGGCGGCCGAAGAGAGGATCGAGGCTGACACGCACGGCTCCTCCACCGCCGGACATGCCCTAGCCGCGCCCCGGAGGACGCGGAACCATGCGGCCCAGGTCCACCTTTTTTTCTTTCGCCCGTTTCCCGAGCGCCTCGAAGTAGCGCTCGAAGAGCTTGCGGTCGAGACCTGCCGACGCCGCCGTGCTCGGCTCCGGCGCGGGGCGGCGGGCCCGGTCCGCCTGCTGCCGTTCCTCGGGGGTCATGCGGCGACGCTCCTCGCGCTCGCGAATCTCGGCCTCGGTGAACGGTCGCATGCCCCCCTGGTCGGTGGCCTCGAAGATTCCTCTCGCAACCTGCAGCCGCGCGATGTCGCCGTCGAGGAGCGCGGTACGTTCCTCGGGCGGGGCGTCGACGAACCTCGCCACGCTCTGCTCGCCGAGTGAGCGCAGCCGGGCGACGAGCGCGTCACGCACCCGCCGGATGTCGGCCGGGGGCAGCTGGTCGATGTTGCGCGTGATCGCCGCGATGCGGCCCCGGGCCGCGACGGGATCGACGGCATCGGACAGCACGGCATCCTGCAGGGCGATCGTCTCGTCGACGATCCGCGCGGTGCGGCTCGGTTGAAGGAGCATCCAGACTCCGAAGCCGACGAGCACGAGCGCGACGGCCGCGAGGGCAAGGCGTCCGCCACGCGATCCCGACGCATCCTCGCCACCTCGCGCCGTCGCCCCGCGCACGGTGCCTGCCGTCCGACGTGTCATGGTGCATGCCTCCGGTGTCGCCGGAACCGGCCCGCGGGCCGTCAGAAGTTGGTGTCGGTGCCATCACCCGGATCGGTCGGGTCGCCACCGTCGCCGATCGCCGCGTACATGCGCAGCACCTCGGTCGACGTGGCCACCGAGATCGCCTCCACGTGGCCGTCGAGCATGACGAACTGCACGACGCCGGGGTGCAGGCTGCCGAACTTGCGGTTGTTCGTGTCGGTGGGCGTGTCCGCGAGGCCGCGGTAGGTGTCGCGGAAGAGCGTCTGAGGCGTGTCGGCCGCGAAGATCGACGTGTCCCCCTTGTTGTAGTGATCCATCGCGCCCGCGCCGGGGATGGAGGGGGGCAGATGCCGCTCCCCCACGGCGAACGTCTTGCTCAGGCCGTCGGTGACCTGCGAGGCCTTCACGTTGGAGAAGGTGTGGATCGGGCCGGCACGCACCGGATCGATGCTGCCGTTCGTGGGCGTGGCGTAGTTGAAGTAGGTGCCGGCGTTCGCCGCGAAGTCGCCCCCCGCCGCGACGCCCTGGAAGCCGGCGGGTGGGATCGAGTTGTTGTTGTCGAAATTCCTGTCGGCGGCCGGCGCGCGTCGACTCGGGCAGAAGAGCGTGGCCACGGGCTGTCGCATCGCGGCGGCGTTTCCGGGATCGGCCGCGGGCACGGTTGCGTTCCACGCGTCATGGATCGCCTGCTGCTCCATGAAGGGCAGCAGCCGAAACGCCCACGACACGTCCATGTTGTCGCGGGTCTTCCGGCCCGTGGGAAACGCCCGGCGGGCGTCATGGGTGGCCGAGACCGCCAGCCCGACCTGCTTGAGATGGTTGCTGCACTGCACGCGCCGCCCCGCCTCGCGGGCCGACTGGACGGCCGGCAGCAGGAGGCCGATGAGGACCGCGATGATCGCGATCACGACGAGCAGTTCGACGAGCGTAAAGGCCCGACGATGGGCGTTGGCTCGAGACCCTGACATGGATACCTCCGCCTCGAAGGAGCGTGGCTCCTCACGATACCATAACACAGGGCGCAGGGGCTCCGCGCCCCACGGAGCGGCACGGCGGCATCACACGCTTGCGTGACCGAGGGCGACGAGCCCGTAAAATGTGTATTCGACGTCGGGTTCGTCGTCGGCCCACGACCCATGAAACGCGCCCTGTGCCGTCCAGAGCGTGTCGATGAAGTCGAGGATGGCGTCGCGGTGCTCGCGCCAGGGCGCCTCGAGCAGGTCGAGCGCATGGAGCGCCACCGCCGTCGACAGGAGGTCGGGGAGCGGCGCGTCGGGCGCCGCGCAAAAGCCGCCCGC
>JBJTBO010000419.1:0-6268 GCA_046091445.1 Planctomycetaceae bacterium
CCGGTGCCCCCGGCGATCGTCGATCTGCTGCTCGCCGCGAACCTGACCGTGTCGGTGCTCGCGCTGCTCGGTGCGGTCGCGGCACGGACGCCGCTCGAGCTGAGCGTCTTTCCGACGTTCCTGCTCGGCTCGACGCTCGTGCGGCTGGTCCTGAACATCGCGACCACCCGGCTCATCCTGTCGCGGGCCGCGATCGACGGCGCGGACGCGGCGGGCCTCGTCGTCTCCGCGTTCGGGGACTACGTCGCCGCCAACCACCTCGTGGTCGGCGGCGTCATCTTCGCGATCATCGCGGTCGTGCAGTTCGTCGTGATCACGGCCGGGGCGACGCGCACCAGCGAGGTCGCCGCCCGGTTCGCGCTCGACGGCCTTCCGGGCCGCCAGATGGCGATCGACACCGAGGTGCAGGCGGGGACGATCACGCGCGAGCAGGCCCGCGGGCTCCGGCTCGACCTGCAACGGCAGGCCGACTTCTTCGCGAGCATGGACGGAGCGAGCCGCTTCGTCCGCGGCGAGGCGGTGGCCGGTGTGGTGATCACGCTCGTGAACCTCGTCGGCGGGCTCGCGATCGGCGTCCTCGAGCACGGCATGCCTCTGGGCCAGGCCGCCGAGGTCTACTCCCGGCTGACCATCGGTGACGGCCTGACGAGCGCCGTTCCCGCGCTCCTCGTGTCGGTGGCGACCGGGCTGCTGATCTCGCGATCCTCCCAGGAGGTCGATCTCCCGCGGGAATTCAGCCGGCAGTTCACGGCGCGGCCGCACGTGCTCGCGGTGACCGGCGTGTTCCTCGCCCTGCTCTCGCTCACGGATCTGCCCTTCCTGCCGCTCGCCGCGCTGGCGGCGGCCATGTTCGCGGGGGCTTTCTGGTTGCGTGGGGATCGCGCGGAGCGACGGGCGACCTCCGGACGCGCCCGCACCGCCGCCGCCGCGGCACCCGCGCCCGCCGAGACGCTCTTCGCGGACGAGCGGATCGTGGTCGTGCTCGGACCGGGCCTCGTGCGTCTCGTCTCCCGTCAGGCACCGCTGCTCGAGTCCGTGGCCGATCTGAGGCGGTCCATCGCGGCCGATCTCGGCTTTCTGGTGCCGACGGTGGCCTTCCGTGACGATGTCCGCCTCCCCGAGCGCCGCTACCGGGTGCTCGTCGGCGGAGAGCCGGTCGTCGAGGGGGAGATGCCCGCGGGACGGCTGCTCGCGGTGCCCCGTGCCGGCGAGCGGCTGGAGGTGAGCGGGGATGTCGTTCACGAGGAGGCGAGCGAATCGCTGGTCTCGTCGGCGAGCCTGTGGGTGAGTCATGCACAGGCCGAGACCCTGCGGCGCCGCGACGTCGTGATCCTGGACGAGGCGGCGACGCTCGCGAGGATTCTCGAGGCGGCGCTGCGTCGGTACGCCGACCGGCTCGTGTCGCGCGAGGACACCGTGCGCCTCGTCGAGACGCTTCGGGCGACGCAGCCCGGCCTCGTCGAGGAGGTCGTGCCCCGGGTGTTGCCGATCGCCAAGATCCACCGCGCCCTGCAGGCCCTGCTGGCCGAGGGTGTGCCGATCCGTCCGCTTTCCGAACTGCTCGAGATCATGGCGGACCATTCCGCCGAGACGGCCGAACCGTGGCAGCTCGCCGAGGTCGTGCGGCGCCGATTGGCAGGCTCCATCTGCCGTCGGGCGCGCGATCCAGATGGCAGGCTCACCGCGGTGCGGCTGACCGGCGCGGCCCTCGAGGCCTGCGTGGCGGCGGCGGCGAGCGGTCGCCCTCCCGCCCGGCTGGTGGCCGAGGTGCGTCGTGCGGTGCGCGTGGCGGTCGAGCGCGGCGGCGCGCCCGCCGTCGTCGTGCCGGCCGAGGCCCGCCGCCAGGTCCGGGCCGCTCTGGCCCGACCGCTGCCGAGCGTCTCGGTCTTCGCGGAAGAGGAGGTGGCGCACGAGCCCCACCTCGAGATGTTCACGACGCTCGCCGGCGCGGAGGCGCTGCGGGCGGCATGAGCCTGGAGGAGCGGTCAGGACGGTCGATCAGGCAGGTTGGGACGGGCATGGAAAAGGAACTCAAGGACACCCCGACGCCGCACCGATGGCAGCGATGCCCATGCGTGCGCGCGTCCGTCAGGGACGATTCGGTCGGCGCTCGTGCCGAACCATGGACGGTTCGCGCGGTCCGCCGGCCCGGTGACGAACGGCCCCAGCAAGGAGGATGACGTGGCACAGCATGCGACGCAGCTGACACCGGAGGAGGTGCACGAGCTCTGGCTGGCCTTCAAGGCCGACCAGGGGAACGAGGACCTCCGCAACCGCCTCATCGAGCTCTACCTGCCGCTCGTGCGGTACAACGGCGAGCGGATCTGGTCGAGGCTGCCCGACGGCGTCGAGCTCGACGACCTCGTGTCGGCCGGAACGTTCGGCCTCATGGACGCGATCGACGCGTTCGACATGGGACGGGGCGTCAAGTTCGAGACGTACTGCGTGCCCCGCATCCGGGGTGCCATGCTCGACGAGCTGCGGACGATGGACTGGGTGCCACGGCTCGTGCGGAGCAAGGCGAGCAAGCTCAACGAGGCCGTCAAGACGCTCGAGGCGCGGCTGGGCCGACCGCCCGGCGATGGCGAGGTCGCCGAGCACATGGGCCTCTCGCGGGAGGAGTTCGAGAAGCTCCTCGTCGAGGCCAATGCCGTGAGCCTCGTCAGCCTCAACAAGAAGTGGTGCGAGACCGACAGCTCGAAGGACGTCCACGAGATCGACATCCTCGAGGACAAGAAGGGAGAGGATCCGACCCGTCGCATCCAGAAGGCCGACCTCATGCGGCTCGTGACGAAGGGACTCAACCGCAACGAGCGGCTCATCATCATCCTCTACTACTACGAGGAGCTGACGATGAAGGAGATCGGGCTGACGCTCGATCTGTCGGAGAGCCGCGTGAGCCAGATGCACTCGGCGATCGTCGAGCGTCTCCAAAACCAGCTCGGTCGCCGGAAGGTCGACTTCGCCGTCTGACGGGGCGGCCTGGGCAGGCTGGCGAGGTGGCGGTGGGGCGGGGGTCGAAAAAATGATTCAAGCGGCGGACCCGGGACGTCCGAGGAAAAGGAATTGACGACGGCGTTCGTCGGTCACGTTCGATCGAGAATCGGGTGGTCCGGGTCGATCGGCGCGGCAACACTGGTGGGAGTGAGAGTCTTCCGAGCCGCGTGATGCGGACCGACTGAACGAGCCATCGAACATCGAGCCGGTCCGCCTCGTAGGAGGCACGCTCGGGGGAAGACGGCAGGGAACCGTCGGACGGAACGAACGACAGGGCGGTGACGCCCGCAAGGAGTGCAATCATGAACATCTTCGGTGTCTTCGCGACGCAGGGTTCGCAGGGTGTCGGCACGGTGAAGGGCGTCGAGGCCGCACAGGCTGCAGCCCCCAAGGGCGTCGGCGAGGTGCATGACGCGGTGACGCTGTCGGTCGACGGCGTGCGTGCCGCCGAATCCACCTCGGACGTCCGGTTCGATCGCATCAACGCGATCCGGGCCGCGATTGCCGATGGCTCGTACGACACGCCCGAGAAGCTCGACATCGCCCTCGACCGGCTGCTCGACCGCCTCGGTTGAGCTGCCGATCCGGTGACGGGTGACGGCGAAGGCATCCTCCGTCCGGCGGTGGTCGGTCGGGCACCGATCACGGTACCCCCAACCGACCCGCCGCCGTGACGGACGTCGGAACGGCCCGCCGCCCCGCCGGGTCGCGAGCATCGTGTGTTTCCAGACAGGTCGCGGGTCACGACGTAGAATGTCGTGGCAACGCAGGACTGCATGGGGATGACGATGGCCGTCGGCACCGACTTTTCGCTGGGCACCGTGCAGGTGTCCCTCTCGCCGCGGGAGCGGTTCGCCGAATTCCTGCAGGCCCGCGGGAAGCGGGTCACGCGCCAGCGGCAGACGATCGTCGATCACGTCTCGAGTCGGCACGAGCATTTCGACGCGGAGCAGCTCCTCGAGGAATTGCGCCGCACGCCGCCGGGGAGCCGTGCCAGCCGGCCGACCGTCTATCGCACGCTCGCCGAAATGGTCGAGGCGGGCCTGCTCCGCAAGATGGTGCTCGACGGCCGGGCCGTCTACGAGCATGACTACGGCTATCCGCAGCACGATCACCTCTACTGCACGGGGTGCCAGAAGCTGATCGAGTTTTCGAGCGACGAGCTCGTCCGCATCCGCGACGCGGTGGCGGCCCAGCACCGCTTCCGAGCCCGCGGCCATCGACTCATCGTGATGGGGCTCTGCATCGACTGCCGGTCGGCACGCAGCACGTCGCGGCATCAGGACCGCGTCTGAGCCGCTGCGACCGGGCTCGCCGTCGGCCGTCCGGTGCGGATTCGCCGTCAGACCGTCACGGCGGCCTCGGGTGCGCGCGCGGGACATTCGGCCAGCGCCGCTGCCACGGCGCCGCGGACGAACTCCTCCACCTGTGACGCGGCCCGTCCGGCCAGCCCACGGCCGTCGAGGGCGGCCGCGAGGTCGACCGACCGGAAGAGCGGGTCGGCCTCGAGTCGCTGCACGAGATCGTTGTCGCCACCGTCCCGCATGCGCAGGGTCGCGGCGTGGCTGTGCGAGCGCAGGGCCTCGTGCAGCGCCTGCCGGTCTCCGCCGGCCGTCGTCGCCGCCATGAGAATGCGCTCGCTGGCGAGGAACGGCAGATGCGCCTCGAGGTTGCGGCGGATCGCCCCGGGCACGACGACGAGCCCGCCGGCGATGTTCGCCAGCAGCACGAGCTGGGCGTCGGTGGCGAGGAACGCCTGCGGCAGCACGAGCCTTCGAGGGGCCGAGTCGTCGAGCGTGCGCTCGAGCCACTGGGTGGCCGCCGTCTGCGCCGCGGTCGTCGCGAGTCCCATGACGAAGCGGGCGAGGCCGCACATGCGCTCCGCCCGCATCGGATTCCGTTTGTAGGGCATCGCGGACGAGCCGACCTGCTCCTGCTCGAAGGGCTCCTCGAGCTCACCCCACGCCGCGGCCAGCCGCAGGTCATTGCCCGCCTTGTGCGTCGATTCGGACACGCCGGCGAGCGCCGCCACGACCTGGGAGTCCACCTTGCGGGTGTAGGTCTGCCCCGTGACGTCGTACGACGAGTGGAAGCCGAGCTTGCGGGCCACGAGCTCGTCGAGCCGCCGCACCTTCGCCTCGTCGCCGCCGAAGAGCTCGAGAAAGCTGGCCTGGGTGCCGGTGGTGCCCTTCACGCCGCGGGCCCGCAGGAGCTTCCGCCGGTGCGCGACCTCCTCGAGGTCGAGCAGCAGGTCGTGGATCCAGAGCGCGATGCGCTTGCCGATCGTCGTGGGCTGCGCGGGCTGGAGGTGGGTGCGGCCGAGGCAGACGAGATCCTTCGTCTCGAGGGCCCGCACGGCGAGCCGTTCGATCGCGGCCGCCAGCCGCGCCACCACGACGTCGAGCGACTCCCGCATCAGCATCAGATCGACGTTGTCGGTGACGAAGGCGCTCGTGGCCCCGAGGTGGATGATGGGGCGGGCGGAGGGGCAGGCGTCCGCGAACGCATGCAGGTGCGCGAAGACGTCGTGCCGCATGCGGCGCTCGTACTCGGCCGCCTTGGCGAAGTCGATCGGCTCGAGGGCCGCGCGCATCGCGTCGAGCTGGGAGGTCGTGATCGGCAGCCCGAGTTCGGCTTCGGCCTCGGCGAGCGCGAGCCACGCCTGTCGCCAGAGGCGCTAGCGGTGGTTGTCGCTCCATAGCCGCGTCATCTCGGCCGACGCGTAGCGGGCGGCGAGCGGGTTGTCCCAGTGGTCGCGGGGATCGCTCGGATGGTCGGAATTCACGCGCGGGCTCCAGCGGGGCGGGTCGCGCCGCGGCCCGCGGGCCCGCCCTCCCGGGCCATCTTGCAGAACAGCCGCTCGAGGGCCAGCCTCGCGCGCAGTCCCCGGGAGGCGTCGCCCTTGAGCGCCCGGTCGAGGTCCAGGAGCCAGACGGGCAGCCGCCGGGCGCGGCGGGCGCCGAGCTGCTGGAGCGACTCGCGGGCCTGGGCGAGCGCCTTGGGCCAGGCCGCCACGCCCGCCTCGCGGAGTGCCTGGTCGACACCGGCGGGACGGCCCGCGTCGGGAGGCAGCGCGAGGAGGCGGGCCGCCGTGGAAAGCCGCCGTAGCACCGACGCGATCTGGGCCGCGATGCCGATCGGGTTCTCGCCGGCCGCCAGCAAGGCGTCGAGCTGGACGATGGCGGACCGCGCGTCGCCGGCGCCCGCGGCGTCGACCATCTCCCAGGCCGTCCGCTCGGCCGGCGTGCCCGCGATCGAGTCGACCGCGTCG
>JBJTBO010000420.1:0-5065 GCA_046091445.1 Planctomycetaceae bacterium
CGGTCGGTCATGACAGCCCCGTGAGCGGTCCATCGCCGCAGTGATCCGGGTTGCCGAACCGCTCGAGCCCCGTGTGGCCCATGGCGTGGGCGAGTGCGAGGAGCAGCCTGTTGTGGGCGACGTCGCCGCAGTCCACGGCACGGCCGGTCGTGAAGCCGAGCCCGCCACCGAGCAACAGCCACGGGATGTCCCGGTGCGAGTGGGAGTTGCCCTCGCCCAGTTCGTTCGTCCAGACGATCGTCGTGTGGTCGAGCAGGGAGCCGTCGCCCCCCGGCTCCGGGGTCTCCGCCAGCCGCTTCGCGAGATGGCCGATCTCGCCGGCATACCAGGCGTTGATGCGGGTGAGCTTCTCCTGGGCGGACTCGTTGGAGTTGGGTTCGTGGGAGAGGTCGTGCTGCCCCTCCTGGATGCCGAGCCATGTGAACCTCGGCTGCCCCACCGAGTTCGTGTACTGCAGCGTGGCCACGCGCGTGAAGTCCGCGGCGAGCGAGGCGACGAGCAGTTCGGTCTGCATGCGGCTGATGCGGGGCATCCGGTCGTTGTCGATGACGACTCCCTGCTCGAGTGCCGGCACGGCATGGGCGACAGGATCCGTCGCCCCGGTGAGTTCCTGCTCGAACTCACGAACGAGGGCGGCATGCTCCTCGAGAAGCCGACGATCCTCCGACGGCACGGCCGCCGCGACGCGGGCCAGATCCTCGCGGATCGGATCGAGGACACTGCGGAGGCTGTCGCGGTCGCGGGCCCCGCCGTAGAGCTTGCGGAACATCTGGTAGGGATCGTCCACGGGAGTCACCGGCCGATTCGCCCCGGCATAGACCATGCGGGTCCATGTGTCGGCCCGGCCAGGGACGAGCACGCCGAATTCAAGCGAGCCGAACCGCGTGGCCGTCGCGGCGTCGGCCTGCAGGTGGCCGCGCACCTCCTGGTCGATCGACAAGCCGCTCGACCAGCCCGCCGGCGTGTCGCTGCCGCCCTGGATGTTGCCGGGCAGCAGCTCGATGCCCGTGAGCAGGCACCCGATGCCCCGCATGTGCCCGTCGCCGTCGCCGCGGACACGATTGTGCACGCCCTTGAGGGTGAGGATGCGGTCGCGGAACGGCTCGAACGCCGCGAGGCTCTCCGGGAGGGGCGCCGGTGCGGCCCCGTCGGCTCCGGCCGTCAACGAGCCGGCAGCCGGCCAGAACGACTTCTTCACGACGCCGTCCGGGCTGAAGACGATCACGAGGCGTCGCCTCGCGCCCGCATCGCCCGATGCGGCGGACAGACTCGGAAGGTTCGTGAGCCACGGAAGCACGGCCGACCCGACTCCGAGCCGTCGGAGCAACGCCCGCCGGGAGACAGCCCCGCCGAAGAACCTGTCGCTGCCGCATCGGCTCCGAACGGCACCATTTTGGCCGATTCGACGCCCATTCGTCTCGTGCATCGCGTCGCTCCCGATTCCATGTGGGACGAGGCCGTCCCGACGCCTGGTCTACCGCTCCTGGTCGGGCGAGCCCTCACCGTCACCTGCCGCCATGGCGAAGGTGTGCGTCGGGTCGAAGGCCGCCACCACCATGATATCGACCAGAAGCCGTCGCATGTCGTGCCCCGAATCCCGAAACGAGCCGCACAAATGGTCGAGGGTCTCCGGCCCCCACGCCCGGACCGGCTGCCGGACCATCCCCTGGAAGATCGCCCGCACGAACGCCTCTCGTGCGTCGTCACTGTCGGCCAGGAACGTGCCGAGTTCGGCGGCCCCGCGAAACGCCGCCGCTGCACCCTGCCTGGGCTGGTACGAGCCCGCCACATCGCTCGGCCGCTCGGAGCCCGCGACCGACTCGACCGAGCGGTGGCGGCCGATCGCGTCGAACTCCTCGAGCGAGAATCCGAGCGGATTGATCATCGTGTGGCAGGTGCGACACGCGACCGGGCTCGTCTGGAGCGTCACGCGCTCGCGCGTGCTGAGCCCCGGATGGCGATCGGGGGCGAGCGGGGCGATCGCCTCCTGCGGAGGCTTGAGGACGTTGCCGAGCAGGGTGCGGGCGACGAACACCCCGCGATGGATCGGCGAGGTCGCCTCCTGATGGGCGAGGACGCTCATCAGGTAGGGGTGTGACAGGAGGCCGGCCCTGCGTCCGTCGTCGAGCACCAGCGCGCGAAACGTATCCGCCGACCGGAACGCGTTGGCATCCGCGGGCGCCCCGAGCGCGGCGGCCAGCCGCGGATTCACAGGCACCGTGCGGTCCGTGAACAACCGGCGCCAGTCGGCGGTCCCGCTCCAGATCACGTCGTCGAGGAACAGGTCGAGGCTGGCCCGCAGGTCGGCGGCCATCTCGGCGGTGAACGCGGGATGGTGCGCAGGATCCTTCGCCACCTCGGGCGCCGGCGTGAGCCTCAGCCACACGAAGAGCACGTCGCGGAGCTTCGCCCGCGTGCGACGGTCCGCCAGCATGCGTTCGGCCTGACGCCTCACCTCGTCGGCGGTGGCGAGCCGGCCTGCCGCGGCCGCCTGCCAGAGCGCCTGGTCGGGGATCGAGTCCCACAGCCCGAACGACAGCCGCGCGGCGGTGCCGAACGGATCGCCGCCGCCGTCGACCTCGCGAAACAGGAAGCGGGGCGACTGAAGGATTCCGAGGAGCGCGCGTTCGAGGGCCACGTCCGCGTCGGTGGCGTCCGCGAACGGGTGATCGACGAACCGCGAGCGCACGTCGTCCGCGAGCGGCTTCCGGAACGCACGTTCCGCGAAGGCCGCGGCGAATTGCCGGAGCTTCTCCCGCCGGTCCGCGGCATCGCGCTTCACGCGGGCCAGAAGATCGACGTGGTCCCGCACGTAGGCGGTGGTCTCGCCGGCGATCGCCGCGGTGGCCGCGAACCATTCCCCGGAGACGTTGGTGCCCCGTTCGTATCCCGTCGAGGTGTCGTCGGGCGGAAGCGGGCTCGCGGCGACGAAGGTCTCCGGAGCATCCTGGGGAATCAGGCAGCGCTCCGGCACCGGCTCGAGCACGCCATGCGGCGGCTTCCAGAAGAGCGCGATCGCCGCGTGCGTGGGATGCTCGTGCTTCCGGCTGTCGACGCCCTGATTGGCCTTCGAGAACTCGAGTCGCAACGGGTACGCCCGACCGCCCAGCAGGAAGAGGGTGGCCCGATGCTCCCGCTCGCCTCCCGATGCGACCCACGCATCGACGAGCGGCGGTTCGTACCACGCCCGATCGACGGCCAGCCTGGCGGAGTGCTCGGTGACGACGACGAACTCGTAGAGACCGGTTTCCGGCGGCACGATGGCGCCGGCCCAGCGGATCGCGAAGCGGGAGGGCTCGAACCGCTCCGGGTCCGGTCCTTCGACCCCGAAGTCGAAATCGACCACGGGATCGATCCGCTCCATGACGAGGAGTCGGCGATCGAAGCCGCGGCCCTCGTAGTACTCGGCCCGCAGGCCACGACGCGCGTCGATCGCGGGGGCGGCGCCGCGGAAACTTCCGATCAGATCGGCCAGGACGGTCCGGTGCTGACGCGCCGTGAGCCGGGCGAGTTCGACCCGCGCCGGCCGTGAGCGATCACGGGCCACCGTGGAGTAGAAGGAGTCGTGTACGTACGCGGCCAGCGCCCGTGCCGCGTCGCCGGTCACGAGGCCGGGGGCGTCCTCCGGCATCGTCTCCGCGATCGTGGCGGCGAGCTGGTTGACCGACAGATCCCCCTCGAGCGGTGCGGGCACCTCGGCCGTGCCGCGGCCGTCCGGGCCATGACACCGCACGCAGTGCGTCCGGTAGATGACCTCTCCGTCGGGCTCGGCCGCGAGACCCGCCGATGCCGGCAGGGCCATCGTTATTGCCGGCAGCGCCATGGCGAACCGGGCGACGAGTCCGGGTGGGATGCACTGCCGGTGAATCCTATGGCGACGCACGCGATCGATGTCCTGGTGGGCGGAAACGGTCCTGGTGGTCGGGACCGACACACCATTTTACCGCTCCCGGCGGACGCCGGTCTCCGCGCGTGCTGAGCGCGTCCTGCCGCCCCTCAGCGCCGGATGGGCGCCGGCGCCGAACGGGGCCCGGACGGTGGCTGGGGGGCCGCGCCGCCTGGGGCCTCGAATCCTGCAGGCACGACACCCTGTCCCGCGGCATCCGCGGCACGCCGGCTCCCGGCCCGCGGTGCGGAAGCCTCACGCGGCAGCCGCTCCAGCACGGCCCCGGGCATGTCGGGCCCGGCGGCTCCGCCCACCGCGGGCTTCACGGGCGACTGGCTCGTGCCGGCGAGCATATTGTCGATCGCCGCACTTTCACGGAGGTGCACGAAATGCCGCGACATCTGGATCCGCTGCTTCTTCTCCAGGATGTCGGCGTAGAGCTCGCTGCGCGCCTCCGCGAGCGTGACCGCGGCGGCTTCCGTCGAACCCTCCCGGACGATGATCATGAACCGGTCGGCCACCTGCACGACGCCCGACAGCTCACCCGGATCGAGTGCGAACGCCTCGCGCTCGAGCGTCGGCTGGCCCCCGTAGCGCCGGATCGGCGGCACCTCCCCGCGGAGCGCGCGGCTCGTGGGGTCGACCGAGTACTGCTCGGCCAGCGCACCGACGTGCTCGGAGGTCGGGTTCTGCCGGGCGAGCTGCCAGACCTCCTGGGCCCGCCGCTGGTTGTCGAGAACGACGATGCGGCACCGCGCCCGCGGGCCGAACGTCGCCTCGTGAGCCCGCTGGAGGTCCTCGTCGGTGACCGGCACGCTGCCGACGAGCTTCTTCAGCGCGACCGTCGGCCAGACGACGTCGTCGAGGTAGTGACGCATCGGGATCTTCTCGTCGCGCGTGACGCGCTGCATCCACGCGTCCACGTCGGCGGTGCCGTCGGCGCGACGGAACCCGAGCGATTCGGCCGCCCGGGTGATCTCGGCGTCGAGATCGGCCTTCACGACGGTGAGCTGGCTGCGGGCCAGCGCCTGCTCGATGAGCGCGCGCGAGATGCGCACCTCGCGGACGTCGAGGCCGTGGCGGGCGAGGCATGGAGCCCGCACGTCGGCCAGCGGCACCGGCTCTCCGGTCCCGCGGGCCGCGGCATCCAGCTTGGCGGTCCCGCGATCCGGATCGTGG
>JBJTBO010000421.1:0-3468 GCA_046091445.1 Planctomycetaceae bacterium
AGCCAGCAGCGACCATGCCGACGACCCCGACGCGGGACCTCGCGACCCGTCGCCGAATCCTGCAGACCTCGGCCGTGGGCTTCGGACACCTCGCGTTCCGGGCGCTGCTCGTCGCGGAGGTCCTGGCGGAGACGGCGGCCGAATCGGGCCACGTCGCGAACCCGCTCGCCGCGAAGCCGCCGCACCTGTCGGCCCGCGCCCGCCGCATCGTCTTCCTCTTCATGAAGGGCGGGCCGTCCCACGTCGATACCTTCGACCCCAAGCCGCTGCTCGACCGCGACCACGGCAAGCCGCCCCCGTTCGAACTGCCGAAGGTGACGTTCGCGGTGCAGGGCAACCTGCTCCGCTCCCCGTGGAAGTTCCGCCGGCATGGCCAGAGCGGCCTGCCGGTGAGCGACCTCTTTCCGCACGTGGCCCGCCACGTCGACGACCTCTGCATCCTCCGGAGCGTGCACGGCACGAACCCGGCGCACGGAGGCGCGCTGCTCAAGCTCCACACCGGCAGCGATCAGTTCGTGCGTCCGAGCATGGGGTCGTGGATCACCTCCGGCCTCGGCACGGAGAACGGGAACCTGCCCGCCTTCGTCACGATCTGCCCCACGCTCGCCCATGGCGGCGTGAACAACTGGGGAGCCGCCTTCCTGCCGGCCTTCTGTCAGGGCACTCCGAGCGGCAACGCGTCCACCGGGTCGGCGCAGGCGGCGGTGAAGCACATCCGGAACGACCGGCTCGGCCGCGCCGAGCAGCGGCGGCAGCTCGACCTCATCGCGGCGATGAACCGCGACCACATCGCCGCCGCCGGCGCGGAACGCTTCCTCGAGGGTCGGCTCGACTCGTTCGAACTGGCCTTCCGGATGCAGGCGACGATGCCCGAACTGCAGGATCTCTCCGGTGAGACCGTGGCCATGCAGCGGCTCTACGGGCTCGACGACCCGATCACGGCCGATTTCGGCCGACAGTGCCTCATGGCGCGGCGGTTCCTGGAGGCGGGCGTGCGGTTCGTGCAGGTCACGCACAGCGACAGCGAGGTCCAGTGGGACCAGCACGGCAACCTCTACCAGGGGCATACGAAGAATGCCGCCGAGGTCGATCGGCCGATCGCCGGCTTCCTCCAGGACCTCAAGGCCCGTGGCCTGCTCGACGACACGCTCGTGCTGTGGGGCGGCGAGTTCGGGCGCACGCCGACGGCCCAGGGAACCGACGGTCGCGACCACAACCCGCACGGCTTCACGATGTGGATGGCCGGCGGGGGTGTGAAGGCCGGCTTCGCCTACGGGGCGACCGACGACTACGGCTACTACGCGGTCCAGGACGCGATGCACGTGCATGACCTGCACGCGACGATCCTGCACCTGCTCGGGCTCGATCACACGCGGCTGACCTACCGTCACGCGGGCCGGGACTTCCGCCTCACCGACGTTGCCGGCCGCGTGGCGACGGGCATCCTCGCGTGACCCCCGGGCCGGTGGGACGCGACGGCTGGATGGGTGGACACGGGTCGATTTCGGCTTTACGATCTGCAAGGTGGCGTCGAGGGGTGGCGGAGTTCCGTGGAGGTCCATGCCATGATGGGATCATGTGCCGGGCGCGACCGGCGCGGCTTCACGCTCGTGGAACTGCTCGTGGTGATCGCGATCATCGCGGTGCTCATCGGGCTCTTGCTGCCGGCGGTGCAGAGCGCACGCGAGGCGGCGCGGCGCAGTGCCTGTGGGAACAACGTCCGTCAGCTCGGACTCGGTGTGCTCTCCTACCACGACGCGAACAAGTACCTGCCGTATCGGGAGGGACGATTCGCCCAGGGCTATGGAGCACGCATGAGCGGCCTCATCCTGCTGCTGCCGTTCGTCGAGCAGGCCGACATGTATGACGGCATCCTCGGCGAGATTCCTGCCGGCCAGCCGCCGTGGGGAGGCATCAATTCGTGGCGGCAGGTGGTGTCGGCCTTCCTGTGTCCCTCCGACAGCCTCGCCAATCCCGCGCCCGGCAGCATTCAGCACACCAACTACATGCTCTGCGGTGGCGACTCGGTCGATCTCCACACATCGAGCAACGCCAGCCGTGGCATGTTCGGCATGGACGTGTCGCGTGCGCCGGGGCGGGGATTCACGATCACGCAGATCTCGGACGGTCTGAGCAACACGATCGCGATCGGCGAGCGCCTTCGCGGCAACGGCGCCGTCCCGCGAACGCGGACGATGATGAACGCGGGAGGCTGGTTCACGACGCCGAATCAGTGCCTGTCGAATTACGATGCGGCTGCACGGGCGTGGACCGGGTCACCCGGCCTGGGGAATTGGTCCGGTGTTCGCTGGCCCGACGGCGGCATGGGCTTCGGGGGACTCACGACGAACGCGCCGCCCAACTCGGTATCGTGCGCGTGGAACAACCACGACGCGCAGCCCGGCCTGTATCCGCCCTCGAGCAACCATCCCGGCGGCGTGACCATGATCATGGGGGATGCCGCGATCCGTTTCGTCTCCGATTCGATCGACGTCGGCAACCTGAATGCGTCGGCTACGGGCCTCAACGGCGCCAGCCCGTTCGGTGTGTTCGGTGCCATGGGGACCCGGGCCGGCTCGGAGGCCACGGCACGATGATCGGGCACCTCCGGAGCATGCGACCGGTCGCCGGCGCGGCATGCATGCTGCTCGCGACCGTCGGGGTCGTGGCGAACGTGAGCGGGTGCCGACGGCCGGCAGCGACGCCGTCGGCCGGAATGCCCAGGCAGGGCACGGTTCCGGTGGCGGGAACCGTCCGGCATCGTGGTCAGCCCGTCCCCAACGCAACGCTGGCCATGCAGTCGGCGGACGGGGTGATCCTCGCACGGGGTCGGACCGACGCGGCGGGTGCGTTCGGCGCGGTGTCGACGTACGGCACGGACGACGGCGTCCCGCCCGGCCGCTACCGGGTGATGGTGGCGGTCAGTGGCACGCAGGAGATCGAACCGGGCGTACTCGCCCCCGAGCCGCCCGGCGGATTCATCTCGCCGATTCCGCGGAAGTACGCCTCGCTCGACACGACGGACCTCGAGGTTGAGATCGCCGCCGGGGGCGCGACCGATCTGGTCATCGACGTGCCCTGAGCGGACACCCGCGCGGGCCCGAAGGGCGGGCGACGCGAGGTTTTCTCATCCAACGAGGGGAGGCCGGCGTCAGCCACCCTCGCGTGCTTTGCCCGGAAGCACGCTGCGACGTAGGTTTGCGGGTCGCCGTCCCACCGGGGGCGGTCCCGTCGTTCCAGTCGCTCGTCATGACGACGACCATGCCACCCTCCGAGCAGTCCGGCGCCGCCGAAGGCGCGGCGCCGTCTCGGGTCGTGCTCATCGGCCGCGCGCCCGGCAACGACATCGTGCTCCGCGCCCCGGGAGTCTCCGCACGTCATGCCCGCGTGCTCGTCGACTCGGGCCGACTCGTGCTCGAGGACCTCGGCAGCCGGAACGGGACGTTCGTCGGTTCGCCACCGCGGCGG
>JBJTBO010000422.1:0-7284 GCA_046091445.1 Planctomycetaceae bacterium
TGCCCTGGCCCGTGCCCCCGACCCCCGACGAACCGGTCGCGTGATCCGTGGCCAGCATGATGATGCTCCGGGCACCGGGGAGCAGCGTCGTCGGGTCGGCCCGCAGGGGCTCATGCCGCTCGAGCCACGGCGTCATCACACCGCCGAGGCCGGCGGTCAGCCATTCGCGAAAGACCCCATGGTGGGGCGGCCGCGTCGCCGGCGCGACACCCACCCGTGAGAACCCGATCCGCCGGGCCTCCGTGCGCAGTTCCTCGGACAGCCGATCCTCACCATCGGGTCGGGCGTGATCGTGCGTGGAGCGGGATGGATGCATGGTGCCGGCAATCTGGGGCGAGCCGGTGGCGGCGGCCACGGTCAGCGGAACCCTCACGAGGACGGAACTGGTCTGGACCGCCACCGTCACCCCTGCGATCGTCCCGCCCGATTGTCGCCGACGGCGGCGTGTTTCCAACCGATCGCCAGCCATCCTTTTCGTGGAGTGCCAGTCGTGTCGACCTCACATACGGTCCGCGTGCCTGTCCCGCCGTTCGTCGGCCTCGCCGTGATCGGCGCGCTCCTCGCCGTCTGCACGACGGGATGCAAAACACCCCCCTCGCCGAACACCGTGGCGCCGCCCGCCACCGGAATGATCGGACAGCCCGCGGCCTACGGCAGCTGGGCCACCCCTCCGCAGGGCGCCGCCTATCCGCCGACATCGAGTCCACCGGTTCCGGGACCGGCCGGCACGTGGCAGGGTGCCGCACCGGCAACGCCGGCGAACACGTGGGCCTGGTCGCAGCCCGGCACCCCATCCACGACGCCGCCGCCGTCGCTCGAGCAGTACGGCAACCAGCTGCAGGGCCAGGCACAGCAGCTCCAGCAGAACATGACCAACCAGACCCAGCAGTTCGCCAACCAGCTGCAGGCACAACCCCAGCAGTATGCCGCTCAGCTCCAGCAGCAGGCGGCCGCGCAGCAGCAGCAGCTCACCAACCAGGCGCAGGGCACGCTCAATCAGTATCAGCAGGGGCTCAACAACCAGTGGCAGCAATACAGCAACCAGCTGCAGAACCAGACCCAGCAGGCCTTCAACGGCGCGCAGCAACAGGCGCAGCAATACCTCGCGCCGGCCCAGCAGCAGGTCACCGCCCAGATGCCGCAGTACCAGCCCGCAGCCAACGCGCCCAACACGAGCTGGAACCCGTTCGCCACGAGCGCGACGTCGCTGCCTCCCGCTCGTGCCACGCCGGTACAGACGGTGCCGCGGTACTGATTTTTGCGGCTGCGGGGGCATCCATGCCCCCCGCAGCCTTGGCGAGGCGGGGGCAGCCGGAGGTGCCCCGCGCCTCGCACGGCCGCCCTCCAGGCGGCCGTGGTGCGCTCCGCGGCTGGCTTGGCCGCGGCGGGGCCTGCGGCCCCTGCGGCCGGGTGTGTGGCAGGGCCACCTCGTACGCTTCGTTCATGAAGGGCGCCGCGGCGGGGCCTGCGGCCCCTGCGGCGGATGTCCTTGCTGCGGCGGGGGCGTGGGTGAGTGCGGACGGAGGCCTGTCGCGGTCCTGGACGGGATCTTCGTCGCAGATGTTCGAGTTTCTCGGCGGCTTCGCGCCCGGTGTGAAACCGGCCATCCATGCCGGCATGTGGCAGCTCGTGCGCCGCGTGGACGAGCTTGCGCCCGCGATGGAGGTGCTCGACGACGTGGCGCTCCGGCGTTTGGGACGCTCGCTCGCATACCGCGCGAAGTCGGGTGAGCCGATCGACTCGCTCCTCATCGACAGCTTCGCCGCCACGCGCGAGGCCGGACGCCGCCGCCTGGGCATGCGGCACTACGACGTCCAGATCCTCGCCGGCGCGGCGCTCGTCCACGGCGCGATCCTCGAGATGCAGACCGGCGAGGGAAAAACCCTCGTCGCGACGCTTCCGCTGGTGCTTTACGCGCTCGCGGGCAGGGGCGCGCACCTCGCCACCGTCAACGATTACCTCGCCCGCCGCGACGCGGAGTGGATGCAGCCGATCTACGAGGCGCTCGGGCTCAAGGTGGGGATCGTCGAGTCGCAGATGGACTTCGACCAGCGTCGCAAGGCCTACGGATGCGACGTGACCTACGGCACCGCCAAGGAATTCGGCTTCGACTTCCTGAAGGACCGTCTCATGAACCGCGAGATGACCGACGGTCGCGGTGACCGCGCCGCCGCGCTCACCGGCAAGGCGGTCGGCGGGCAGGCCCGCCTGCTGCAGCGTCCCTACTGGTTCGCCCTCGTCGACGAGGCCGACAACGTTCTGATCGACGAGGCCCGCACGCCACTCATCATCGCCTCGCCGCCCGGCGAGGCACAGGCGATGGAACAGGCGCTCTTTCGGTTCGCCGCGGAAGCCGCCCTCGTCCTCGAACGCGATCGTGACTTCGAGCAGGACGTCCAAAAGCAGACGTGCGAGCTGCTCGGCCGCGGCCGGGGCCGTGTGCGGGCCCTCGACCGACCGCCGGAACTCGAGCCGACGAGCCTGCTGGCGATCTACGACGCGGTGGAACGCGCGCTGCGGGCCAGGCAGTTCTTCAATCGCGACCGGCAGTACGTGGTCCGCGAGGGGAAGATCGTGATCATCGACGAGTTCACCGGACGTGCGGCCGAGGGCCGGACGTGGCGGGATGGGCTCCACCAGGCCGTCGAGGCGAAGGAAAAGGTCGAGATCACCGTTCCGTCGGGGCATGCGGCGCGGATCACGATCCAGGATCTCTTCGCACGGTGGCCCCACCTCGCGGGCATGACCGGCACCATCGCGACGAGTGCTCGGGAGATCTCCCGCACCTACGACGTGGCGGTCGGGGTCGTGCCCACGCACCGGCCCGCGATCCGCCGCCGCCTGCCGCCGGTCGTCTGCGCGAACTACCAGGAGAAGCTCGAGCGGATCGTCGCCGAAATCGTGGAGATGCACTCGATCAACCGGCCCGTGCTGATCGGCACGCGCTCGATCGACAAATCGGAGGATGTGTCGCGGCTCCTCACGGCCGCCGGCCTGCAGCACACCGTGCTCAACGCGCGTCACATCGCGCGGGAGGCGGAGATCGTCGCGGAAGCCGGCCAGCCGGGGCAGATCACCGTCTCGACGAACATGGCCGGTCGCGGCACCGACATCAAGCTCGGTGAGGGTGTCGCCGAGCGCGGCGGGCTGCACGTCATCTGCACCGAACTCCACGACTCGGCGCGGATCGACCGCCAGCTCGTCGGCCGGTGCGGCCGACAGGGAGATCCGGGCACCTGGCGGCAGTTCGTGGCCCTCGACGACGAGATCCTGCTCGCCGGCTTCGGACCGAAGCGGGTGAAGTGGGTGGTCGCGGGCCTCCGGTCTCGTCTCGGTGGCAATGGAGAATCGCTCCTGCGCATGTTCCGCCGGGCGCAGAAGCGGGTCGAGGCGCGGCACGTGCGGCAGCGGCGTGTCCTCGAGTACGTCGAACGCCAGCGTGCCGAGGCGCACATCCAGATGAGCCAGGATCCCTACCTCGACGCCGCATCCTGACGCGTCGACGCATCCGTGCACCGGCCGACGCCGAGCGTGATTGACGCCGAGCGTGGCCGACGCGAAGGTCTGGCGAACATGCAGGCTTTGGGCGGCCTGCACGCCGTGCGCGATGGCGTTGACGCGGCGGCGTTTCATCTGTGAGCCTCCCGCCGGTCGAGCGGGTGTCGAGGATCGCATGGATGGACGCGTGCGCGCGGGTCTGCGTGGCGGTATGGCTGCTCGCGGCCCTGGTCGCACCGCGCCCGGTCGACATGGCGCGGGCGGAGGATGCAGAGGCCGCACCGACGCCCGATGCCGCCCCGCTCGACGGTGACGAGACCCAGGCCGACCCGGTCCCCGCGCGCGATCCCTTCGCCGCGGACGAAAAGCCCGCGCTTCCCTCACGGCTCGATCCGCCGGCCGACTCGCTGCCGGCTGCGTCCGCCGCACCGCCTCCGGGCTCTCCTGACGACGTGCCCGTCGAAGCCCAGCCGCCCCTCGTGCCTGCCGCGCCACCCGCTCCCCGGCCACCGACCGCGCCGGATGGCACGACGTCGGTGATGATCGCACCCCCCGACGACGCCCCTCGTGCCCCGCCCGTGGACCTGCGCGCACCGCCGGCGCCATCGGCACCGCCGGCGAGGCTCGCTGTCGACGGCGAGCCGCCGGCCATGGCGCGATCCGTGGCCACGCCAGCCGGCACCGCACCGGCCCTGCTGTCCGATCTCCTCGACCCGCTGGCAGGCCAGGCATCCGCTCCGGCCTACGCGCGCCCCCTCACGCTCCTCGAGGCGCTGCAGCGAGCGAGTGATCCGTCGCGTCGGCTGTGGGTCGTCCAGGCCTACTGGAAGACGGCCATCGCCTTCGCGACGGTGAAGTCATGCAGCGTGGCCGGGCAACGCATCGACATGGTGGCCCCCGGTGGCGACCCGCACGACCGGGCCGTGCTCGACGTCGCGGTGGCGTCGGCACGCGCGGATCTCGCGGAGGCGATCGCGCTTCTGGGCACGACGCAGCAGGAGCTCGTCGATCTCGCCCGACTGCCGCCGACGGAACCGCCGCCATGGCCCGTCGATCGACCCCTCGCGACCCCGTATCAGACGCATTTCGATTCGATCTTCGCGCAGCGGATCGCCACCGGGCGCGTGCGCGCGATCGCCCGCACGCTGCCCGCCCGCCACGAATCGGTCGAAGCCCGCGCCATCGCCACGCGCGCCGCGACGGAGGTCTTCGCAATGGCGGAGGCCGATCATGCCAAGGGTCGCCGTCCCATCGAGGCCGTCGTCGCGGCCCACGCGTCGCTCGTCTCCCAGGAGCGGGAGTTCCTGCGGGCCGCGCGGGCCTACAACACCGACATCGCCGAGTACGCCATGGCCGTCGCCGATCTCACCGTTCCCGACGACGTGTTCGTGGCGATGCTCATCGGGGCGTCGGGAGCACCGCGCCCGTTGGTCCCGGCCTCGTTTCCACTCGAGCGCGCCGGCACACCGCGCCCTGGCATCCTGCCCTGAGCCGACGCCGCGCGGCGCGGGTGGTCGCGATGCGGGATCGCGAACGGGGACGCTGGTACGATGCCGTCATGCCCGCCGCGCCTGCCGTCCCCGTCCGCCCCCTCGTCCTCGGCTCGGTGGTCGTCGATCCGCCGGTGCTGCAGGCACCGATGGCGGGATACACGAACTACGCCTACCGGCAGGTCGTGCGCGAGTTCGGTGGCGCCGGCCTGCTGGCCACCGAGATGATCGCCGCCCGCAGCGCGGCCTGGCTCGAGACGACCCGCGGCGAGCATCCGGACCGACTCTGGGGCGTGCGGGAGGAGCCGCGACCGCTGGCGGTCCAGATGTGGGACAACGATCCCGACAACCTCGCCAGCGTCGGTCGGCGGCTCGCACGCGACTTCCGCGTGAGCGTCGTCGACCTCAACTTCGGCTGTCCGGTGCGGCAGGTGACCGAGAAGGCGCACAGCGGCTCCTGGCTCCTCCGCGACCCGGCCCGCGTCGGCACGATCGTGCGCCGGGTCGTCGAGGCCTGCGACGGGGTGCCCGTGACCGCGAAGATCCGGCTCGGCTGTGCCGACACCTGTCACACGGCGATCGAGGTGGCCCAGCGCGTCGCGGAGGCGGGCGCGGCGTGCCTCACGGTGCACGGCCGCGTCGCGTCGCAGTTCTTCACCGGCCGCGCCGATTGGACGGCGATCGCGGCCGTGAAGCGGAGCGTGTCGCGGCTCCCGGTCGTCGGCAACGGCGACATCGACACCCCCCAGATCGCCGTCGCGCGGCTCAGCGAGACGGGCGTCGATGGCGTGATGATCGCGCGGGAGGCGCTCGCCCGGCCGTGGATCTTCTCCCAGGTCGCCGCGCTCCTGCGGGGCGAGCCCTGTCCTCCCGACCCGTCACTCGACGAGCAGCGGGACATCGTGCTCCACCACTACGATCTTGTCTGCCGCCGCTTCGGCGTATCGCGCGGCACGCTCCTCATGCGCAAGTTCGCCTGTGCCTACGCGCAGGGTCTGCCGGGAGCCCGCGACTTCCGCGGCCGCGTGTCGCGGGTCACGACCAGGGTCGAGTTCCTCGACGTGGTCCGCGACCACTTCCCGCGCATCGCGTCGGCGGGCGTGTCGTCGCCGAACGCCGAGCCGTCGTCCGCGTGAAGGCCCCGTCACGCGACTCCCGGCCAGCGGGCCTGCACGTCGCGACCGGCGTAGATCGCCCCGTCGCCGAGGGATTCCTGGATGCGGAGCAGCTGGTTGTACTTCGCGATCCGATCGCTGCGCGACGCGCTGCCCGTCTTGATCTGACCGGTCGAGAGGCCGACGGCCAGATCCGCGATCGTGGCGTCCTCCGTCTCGCCGCTGCGATGGCTCGCGATCGACGTGTAGCCGGCACGATGCGCCATCTGCACGGCCGCGATCGTCTCGGTGAGGGTGCCAATCTGGTTGACCTTCACGAGGATCGAGTTGGCCACACCCTCGGCGATCCCTCGGGAGAGTCGCTCCGTGTTGGTGACGAACAGGTCGTCGCCGACGAGCTGCACCTTGGCCCCCAGCCGCTCGCTGATCAGCTTCCAGCCCTTCCAGTCGTCCTCCGAGCAGCCGTCCTCGATCGACACGATCGGGTAGCGGCTCGCCAGACTCGCGAGGAATTCGACCATGCCGGCCGAGTCGAGCGACTTCCCCTCGATGGCATAGGTCCCGGCCTTCGAGTCGTAGAACTCCGTCGCGGCGACATCGAGGGCGATCGCGATCTCGGCACCAGGCTTGTACCCGGCGTTGCCGATCGCGGCGAGGATCACCTCGAGCGCCTCCGCGCAGCTGCCGATGTGCGGTGCAAAGCCCCCCTCGTCGCCGACCGCCGTCGCGAGCTTCTTGTCCTTGAGCACCTTCTTGAGCGCGTGGAACGTCTCCACGCCCGCCCGCAGGGCGTCGTCGAACGAATCGAAGCCCAGCGGCAGCACCATGAACTCCTGCACGTCGAGCGGGTTGTCCGCGTGTGCCCCACCGTTGATGATGTTCATCATCGGCGCCGGGAGCAGCCGCGCGGTCGCACCGCCGAGGTATCGGTACAGCGGAATTCCACAGTGCTCGGCGGCGGCATGGGCCACCGCCATGGAGACGCCGAGGATCGCGTTGGCGCCGAGCACCTTCTTGTTCGGGGTGCCGTCGAGCTCGAGCATCCGCTCGTCGACGGTGGTCTGGTCGAGCGCGTCGCAGCCCTCGAGCTCCTCGGCGATCCGCGTGTTGACGTTCTCGACGGCCTCGAGGACCCCCTTGCCGAGATACACCGCCTTGTCGCCGTCGCGCTTCTCCCACGC
>JBJTBO010000423.1:0-5389 GCA_046091445.1 Planctomycetaceae bacterium
TCTCAAGGCGACCCTCGCCGTCGAAGGGGACCCCTACGAACTCGCCGCCGCGAACCTGGTGCGCACCGACGACGCGCCGGTGCTGTCGCACCGGCTGGCGGAACCGCTCGATGTCGGCAGGCTGCTCGTGAACCTGCGGGCGGAGGCCGATCCCGCGCTCCTCGATCGGGCGGTGCGCGGCGCCCTGGCCGAGATCGTCGGCGTGGGCTGCGAGGTCGTGCACCTCGAGCACTTCCGCCCCGGACGTCCGGTGCCCACGCACCGGATCGCATCACGATCCTGACCGCACCCACCTGCCCGTGCCGGAGGTCGATTGCATGGTGATGGCCCTGCCGCGGCTCGCTGCCCGCATCACCACCACCGTCGCCCCCAATTGCCTCTGGAAGGCCGGCTGGAACCTCGGCGTCAAGGGGATGCTGTCGGTCGAGCGGTTTCGCCGCCGGGCGGCGCGGGGCGTCGTCTTTCCTCCCTTCCTCCACCTCTCCATCATCAACAGCTGCAACCTGCGGTGCCAGGGATGCTGGGTGGACGTCGCGGCACCGCGCACGATGGTGGCGATCGACGATCTCATCCGGATCGTGGCCGATGCGAAGGCGCGGGGGAACGCCTTCTTCGGCATTCTCGGCGGCGAGCCCTTCCTGCATCCCGGGCTCTTCGATCTGCTCGAGGCGCACCGGGACTGTTACTTCCAGATCTTCACGAACGGCCAGCTCATCACCCCGGAGGTGGCCGCCCGGCTGCAGCGCATCGGCAACGCGACGCCGCTGGTGAGCATCGAGGGGGATGCGGCGGTGAGCGACGTGCGCCGCGGCAACCGCCGCGTGCTCGACCGCACGCTCCGCGGCCTCGAGCACTGCGTCGAGGCGCGGCTCCTCACCGGTGTGGCCACCAGCCTCTGCCAGTCGAACATCGACCAGCTGCTGACCGAGGCGTGGCTCGACCGTCTCGTCGAGCTCGGCGTCCACTACACGTGGTTCCACGGCTACCGTCCCGTCGGGCCCGAGTCGTCCCCCGAGCTCGCACTCGCCCCCGACCAGCTCCTCGCCGTGCGCCGCTTCGTCGTCGCGATGCGGGCCAAGAAGCCGATCGCGATCGTGGACGCCTACTACGACGGCGAGGGGCGCGCGCTCTGCCCGATGGCGGCCGGCATCACGCATCACGTCGGGCCGAGCGGCTACGTGGAGCCCTGCCCCATCATCCAACTCGCGGTTGATCGGGTGGGTGACGGCGACTTCTACGATGTCGTGACGAACTCGGCCTACCTGCGAGACGTGCGCGCGGCCGCCGCCAGCCACAGCCGCGGGTGCATCGTGCTCGAGAACCCGCGGCTGCTCCTCGAGATCGCCGACCGCCACGGGGCCGTCGATACCACGCAGCGGGGCACGGCCCGCGCGGAGCTCCTCGGCATGACCCCGAGGTCGAGCCAGGATCTTCCGGGGCGCGAGGTGCCCGAGCAGAGCTGGGTCTATCGCCTCGCGAAGGGCCGCTGGTTCAACGACTTCGGGGTGTACGGCGATGCGTCGGCCGCCGCGGGCGACCGGGCCGGCGTTCCGGCACCCGACTCCGTCCCGCCAGGGGGACCGGCCGGATGAGCGAGACGGCTGGAGCGACGCCGCGGATTCTCTACTGCCGCTGCGCCTACGCGCAGGTGGTGCCCGGCGGCGTCAATGATGCGGTGCTCGACGGGCTCGCCCGCTCGTCCGTCGCGTTCGAGATGGTGCCCGACCTGTGCGAGATGGCGGCGCGGCGCGACGGTCAGCTCGCCGACATCGCGCGTGCGGTCGATCCGGCGCGGCCGCTGCACATCGTCGCCTGCTGGCCGCGGGCGGTGCGCGGCCTCTTCCATCTGGCCGATGCGCGGCTGCCCGACGCGGGCGTGGAGATCCTCAACATGCGCGCCGAGACGGCCGCTGATCTGCTCGCGCGAGTCGGCGTGGACGTCGAGTCCGGGACCGGGGCGACGCCGCCGGAGGTGCCCGCATGATCGCCGCCACCGTGCCGCCGCCGCGGGTCGTGCTCTACGAGGGTGCGGGGTCCGCGCCGCTCGATCCGGGCGAGCGCACGCGGCTCCTCGCCGCGCTGCTCGATCGCGGCTACGCGGTGACCCGGGCCGTGCCGGGCGGGGCCGCGCGAGACGATGCATCGGGGGCAGCGGCGTTCGTCGTGCTCGGGCGGTTCGGCGGGACGGTGCCCGACGTCCACGATGCCGCGGGGCGCCCCGTCCACGTGCATGACATCGGCATGTCGACGGTCGACGAGGCCGTGGCGCTCGTCGAGGAGGCGCGGGCGGGTCGGCCGATGAACAGGCCCGACGCCGGCGCGGCGACGTGGAAGCCGTGGTTTCCGGTGATCGACACCGCGCGATGCACGAACTGCATGCAGTGTCTCAGCTTCTGCCTCTTCGACGTCTACGGTGTCTCGCCGGCCGATCACACGCTCCGCGTCGAGAACCCGGCCAACTGCAAGGTGAACTGCCCCGCCTGCTCACGGGTCTGTCCCGAGGTGGCGATCATGTTCCCGAAGTACCATGCCGGTCCGATCGACGGGGCACCGGTCTCCGACGCGGACGTCCACCGTGAGAAGATGAAGGTCGACATCTCGGCGCTCCTCGGTGGGGACATCCTCGCGAAGCTGCGGGAGCGGAGCGCGGAGGCGAACTCGCGGTTTTCCAAGGACCGGAGCGCCGACGCGGCGCTCGCCGAGCGACGCCGCTGCCTGACGAAGCTCGCCGATGCCGCCGCGATTCCCCGCGAGGTGCTCGACGCGCTGCCGACGCCCGAGGAGATCGAGCGGCGGACGGCCGAGGCGGCCCGCAAGGCGGCCGCCGCACGCGACGCACGTGAGCACGCCACCGGGCGTGCGGTACAGTCTTGACGGCGACACCGGCGAGCCTGCCGCTCCAGGGAGCAACAACCATGTCCACGGCCGACCCGACGTCGATCCCGCTGGTGATCCTGCCGCCACCGGTGCCCCCCGCCCTCGTGCGGCAACGGCCGCCACAGGCGTCGATTCCCCAGACGAAGCAGGAGCGGGACGCCCTGTTCGACGCCGTGCGCCGGGGCATCGCCCGCGAACGGGCCGTGCCGCCGCTGAGCCGCGACGAGCTCGAGCGCCGTGCCGACGCGGCGCTCGCGGAGGTCGGGCTCGGACCGGTCTACCGTGATTACGCGACCGTGCTCGTCAACAACGAGTCGTGGCGCGAGCAACTCGCCGCCGTGCCGTACGAGCGGCGGCTCCTGCTGATGCCGAAATGCCTGCGGGTGGAGAACCGTTGCCCCGCGCCCTTCGACGAGTTCGGCCTGCTCTGCAAGCAGTGCGGCCTCTGCTCGATCCAGGACTTTCAGGCGGAGGCGGAGCGGCTCGGCTACGCCGTCCTCGTCGCCGAGGGCTCGGCGCTCGTCATGGCGATGGTGCAGACCGGCACGATCGAGGCGATCGTCGGCGTGAGCTGCATGCCGGTGCTCGAGAAGACGTTTCCGCACGTGCAGGCCGCGGCGATCCCGGCGGTGGCCGTGCCGCTCCTGCAGGACGACTGCATCGACACGACCGTCGACGTGGACTGGGTGTGGGACTACATCCATCTCGAGGCGGCGGATCGCTCGCGCCGGCTCGACCTCGGCGGCCTCCACGACCGGGTGCGCGAGTGGTTCGCCCCGGCGGCGCTCGAACGGCTCATGGGGCCGGCCGAGGGGCATGCCGAGGAGGTCGCCCGTGATTGGCTCGCGGGCGACGGCAATCGCTGGCGGCCTTTTCTCGCGGCGGCCGTGTTCGAGGCGCTGGGTGGCGACGGGGCCGTCGAGCGATCCGACGAGCTCATTCGCCGGGTCGCCGTGGCGGTCGAGGGTTTCCACACGGCGTCGCTCGTGCACGACGACATCGAGGACGGCGATCTCGAGCGGTACGGTCGGCCGACGCTCTGCGGTCGCCACGGGGTGCCGATCGCGTGCAACGTCGGCGACGTCCTCATCGGCGAGGGATACCGACTGCTCGCCGAAAGCGGCCTCGACGGCCCGGCCGTGGCCCTCATGGTGCGCGAGGCCGCGACGGCACAGCGACTGCTCTGCCGTGGCCAGGGCGCCGAGCTGGCGTGGTCGGCGGATCCGAGCGTGCTCGCCAGCCGGCAGGTGCTCGAGATCTTCAGGCTCAAGACCGCGCCGGCGTTCGACGTCGCGCTGCAGCTCGCGGCGGTGGCAGCCGGGCGACACGCGGAGGTGAGTGACGTGCTGCGGGCCTACGCCGATGCGATCGGCATCGCCTACCAGATCAAGGACGACCTCGAGGATCTGCAGGACGACGCCGGCATCCTCCGCGATGCGGGGGCACGGCCGAGCGTGGTCGTCGCGCTGGCGGCGGAGCGGGCCCGTGGTGACGATCGCGAGCGGCTCGCCGCACTGGCCGCGGGACGCACCGGGGCGGACATCACGCCGACGTGGCTGCGCGAGGCCGTGTCGGCGGCGAAGGCCGACGAGAAGGCGGCGCTCCTGCTCGAGGGCTACAAGGAGCAGGCCATCCGGGCGCTCGACGGGCTCGCCGACCCGACACTCAAGGGACTGCTGCGCCGCGTGCTCGCGCGGATCTTCACGCCGCTCCACTTCGAGGGCTACTGCCGGGAACAGGAGGCGGCCGCACGGGCTGCGCTGGGCGACGCCGGACCGTCGGCCGGTCAGCTGCACGCCGCGAGCCTCGACGCCGTGCCGTCCTCCGCGGAGGCTGCTCCCTCGACCCGCCCATGAGCCGTCGGCTGCAGATGCTGCAGGTGGCCAGGCTGGCCCGCCGGTCGCTCGGCGAGTCGGCCGACCTCGTCACCGACTTCCTGCACTCCCGCGCGCTGCCGGCGGGAGGCTTCGGCAATCGCGACGGCGTCGCCGATCTCTACTACACGCCGTTCGCGATCGACGCGCTCGTGGCGATCGACCCGCAGCCACGGCCACCGACCGCGGAGGCCCCGGCGGGCACGGCGGCGGCGACATCGACGCTCGCCCCCGATCACGTCGCCGCCACGCGCGCGTGGCTCGGGACGTTCGGCGGCGGCGAGTCGCTCGACTTCGTCCATCGCTGCTGCCTGGCCCGCGCGTGGTCGGCATGGCCGCGAGGCGCCTGCCCGCACACCGTTCGCGAGACGCTCGGTGTGGGCATCGACGCCCATGAGGCGTCGGACGGTGGCTATGCGACGCGCACCGGTGCGGCGCGCGGGACGGTCTATGGCTGCTTCCTGGCGGTGAATGCGCAGGCCGATCTGGGTGAGCCGATCGCGGCCGCCGACCCGCGTGCCGAACGGATCGCCGGCTGCGTGGCGGGCCTGCGCAGCCGCGATGGGGGATTCGCCAACGAGCCGGACCGCCCGCTCGGCAGCACGCCGGCGACGGCCGCGGCCGTCGCCCCGCGGGCC